>CBDUZM010000387.1:0-3831 GCA_965371685.1 uncultured Spirochaetaceae bacterium
CTTTGAAGAGCTGCCGTATGTCTACAACCCGCCCAAGGGATACATCGTGGCCTGCAACAACCCGCCTGTGAGTGAAAATTATCCTTACTTTATCGGTTCCTCACATTCCTTCGGCTATAGGGCAAAGCGAGTCGTCGACATGATCGAGGCTGACGAGGACGGGATCTCAATGGAAGACGTAATAAAAATGCAGGCTGATGCTGTGGATCCGGGAGCTTTGCAGGTAATTCCTTACCTGGACGGTCTCGACCTTTCCGTAAAAGATGAAATGGAGATAGAGGTTGAGGAGGATTTGAAAGAAGAAGAGACCGATAAAGAACGGATAAAAAGAGAAGAGGCCGAAGCCGCAGAGCTGGAAGCATTTGAAGCCGGCCGGAAACGTCTTCTGGTGTGGAATGGCGGTATGGATATTGGAAGTGCGGATGCAGCCTTATACGGCTGCTTCTGGCAGAAGCTTATGGAGGAAACTTTCGAGGATCAGTATCCGGAAATACGCTGGCCTTACTTAGACGTTGAGCGTGCAATCAATTCTCTATACTTCCTGCTTCAAGCGCCGCAGAACCCCTGGTGGGATGATCTGAGGACACCGGATAAAGTGGAAAAAAGAGACGATATTCTCATAAGGGCTTTCAGGAAAGGATACCGTGCTGCAGTGAAGGAGCTGGGTGATGATCCGGAGAAGTGGGAGTGGGGCGACGTTCACCAGGCGGAGTTCCGGGAAATGACCATGGGCGAATCCGGCATCAAATTCGTGGAAAAGCTGTTTAACCGGGGGGCGGTGGCCACACGGGGCAGTGAAGAAACTCTCAGTGTCGGAGGCTGGGAAGTGCATGAGCCTTTTAAGCACGTTCACATTGCGGCTATGCGTCAGGTCATCGACATGGGCGATATCGGATCGTCTTTCATGATGCATGCCCCGGGGCAGAGCGGTCATCCGAAGCACAAACACTACGATGATTTCATCGATCCATGGAGGTTTGTGGAATACCATCCCAACCTCTGGTATAGAGAAGACATCAAGGGGGGGGTCTGTTCTCAAAATGAAACCGGCCGATAGCCCGGATTGAGGTGGATAATTACTCGGAAGTAAAAAGGGATATTATACAGGGTTGAAAACGATTTCGTATCCGATTTCGGAGAGGATATCCAGAGCAATCTGCTCGATTTCCGACTCGGTAATTATCTTTCACAATTTATCCACCAACTAATCTTTTAGAGGAAGAATCCGTGCTCTGGACTTCTTTTCATCGACACTGATCAGGGCTCCCTTCCGAAGATCTTCTCGAAATTGTTTGATTACCGAAACAACAAAATCGCTTATTTGCTGTGGATTTATATTCTGGGTTCGAATCTGGATGACACTCGGGCTTTCAGTTTTAGTGGCGGCAAGAATAGCGCCAAAGTCAAGATCATGTGTAAAAACAATCTACCCATTGGTTTTTGCCCATGTCATTATTTCATGATCTGGAGCACGGAAATCACCTATAGTAGACCAATGCACTGCATCAAAACCAGCTCCTTCCAGAACAGTGATCCACTCTGGTGAAAGATTCATGTCAATCAATAGCTTCTTACTGGACCCTCCATGCTGCATATGCAAGGGCCTCATCAATATCTTCCGGTTCTATATATGGATAGAGTTCCAGAATGTCTTGCTTTACGTGACCACTGGCTATAAGTCCCACGATAGTGCCAACTGTAACACGCATTCCACGAATGCAGGGTCCCCCCCCATGACTTCCGGATCAAATGTTATTCTCGTCAGTGGCTTCATAACAAAACCTCCTGCATCTAATATGCTTTTTTAATAACTTATTATCAATTATACTCTTTTTATATTATCTTTTCGAGTGCTTCTTTAAACAGACAGGCAAAACGGCGCTGCTAATTTAGACGCCGAATAAAAGGCTATTAATTATTACCCTATTTATTACCCTATTAAGACATTTATTACCCTATTTGGTTTTTCAAAGCTTTTTCCATTTCGATGATTTTCCTTTTCCCAGACATATAATAAGCTTCTCCGAAGCAAGTTTTTTAAAAACAACACGGATCATATCGCGGCTTATTCCCGGACAGGCATTCATAATATCTGAAAGCGTAAAATCGCCTATCTGATTTTCTATGGCCTGCTTTATCAATTCGGTTTTTGCTCCGCGGATTGGCTTAAAAGAGGCAGCTCTCTCTTCAAATTCTTTATAAGCTGATAAAACTGTTCCTAAGAAATAATGAAACCATGGATTAATATCATGTTTTGCCTGATGCCAATTCTGCGAGCTTTTATTTAGCGATTCATAATAGGTTTCTTTAGACTGTTCAATTGTCCGTTCAAGGCTTATATACCTTCCTACCGCATAACCGTGCTGATAAAGCGCCAGCAAAGCTAAAAGCCTTGAAAGCCTTCCGTTGCCGTCTCTAAAAGGGTGAATGCATAATAAATCGAGAATAAGACAGGCAACAGCATATAATGGTGGGTATCTAAACTTGGAGAGACTATGGCGGTACAAAAGACATAGCTGCTCCATAGCCCCGGGGGTTTTGTCCGCAGATACAGGTTTAAAAATTATATCAACAGTGCCGTCAGTATTTATTCGGATGATATCATTGTTTTTACTCTTCCATTTTCCGGCATCACCGCTTTCTCCCCGGCTTAAACGATGTAGTTGAAGGATTGTTTCTGGTGTTATTTCAATACTTTCATGTTTATTATGTATCAGATCGAGTGCTCTACGATAACCGGCCACTTCCTCTTCTGAACGGTCTCGGGGCCGACTGTCTCCAATAATCAGGGGTTGAAGACGGCTTCTATCAACTACTACCCCTTCAATACGGTTGGAAGATTCCGCGCTTTCAATTAATGCCGTTTTTACCAGTGCATTTAGAATTTGAGGTGATTGGCGGGTATATAATTCCTGTTTGCCTTTATATTCGGATATGCTGTTCATTAACCAGACTGCGCCCAATGGCAGGCAGTAATCGCTATCTTTTTCCTTGAATGAATGCATGTTTATTTCCCTTGTGGTGCTGTCTTATCGTAATTAATCCTTATCTTTCCCGATATAAGCCGGGGAAGGAGAGAGTCGCAGATTTGGGAAAGAAAAATTGATGAAATGAATAGAGAATTATACGTTCCGCCTGCGGAATGCAGCCGGCAGGATTCGTACATGTTACCCGACTTCCCAGACCGCCATCGTCTCGGTCGACCATTTCGGCTTGATGTCCGAAAGCCTCTTCAGCCGGTAGCGGGCGCCCAGCTTCTTCTTTACGTCCTCCGTAACGGCGATTCCCCTGTGGTGCATGATGATCGCCACCTGGTTGACCTTCTCACCGAAGACATCTCTGGTCCGAAGGCTATCGTGCCCGAAAATCCCTATGACCACTTCACCACAGCCGATGCCGATCTCGAGATCCGAGTCCGTGCAGACACCGAACTTCTCGATGATGGACTGATACCTCTTTCGCATCTCTCTGCCGCACTCCACGGCGGCCACCTCATCACCGCTCGGAAACGCGCAGAAAAGGGCGTCGCCGATGTACTTTATCAACTCGCCGCCGCGACCGACCACGGCCTCTCCCACCTGCTCGTAGTATGCCTGGATGAAATCCGGGTAACGGTCCCCCAACTCCAACATCACCATGGAGAAGCTGTGGGCATCGCAGAAGACGAGGACTCTTTCCTCGATTTTATAATCGCCCATTTTTATCCTCCCGTTCTCTTGCTACTCACCGTACGACTCGAATTAAAGGAATAGCTGAGCTTCCTAAAAGTTAATCCCTTTCCCCCAGTACAAAGGGAAGCATGGCGTAAAAAGCCGATGCCTCTACCAGGTG
>CBDUZM010000388.1:0-3827 GCA_965371685.1 uncultured Spirochaetaceae bacterium
TACTCTCCCGTGTCCGTGTTGACCAGGATCCTGTCGCCCTCTTTTATGAACAGGGGAACTTTCACCCTGGCGCCGGTTTCCAGGGTTACCTGTTTGGTGGAACCGGAAACCGTATCGCCTTTAACCGCGCTCTCGGATTCCGTAACAGTGAATACCATTTTAAAAGGCAGCTTAATATCAATAGGTTGACCTTCCCAGACAACCAACTGGAATGACTCGCCTTCCCTGAGGTATAATCTACGCTCTTCAAAGCCTTTTACGGGAATGGCAAACTGGTCGTAAGTTTCGTTATCCATGAAATGATAGCTTTCAGCATCACTGTATAGAAACTGGGCATCTTGAGTCTCGACCACGACATCTTCCACCGTCTCCTGGGATTTAATGGTTTCCCGTACAACGAGACCGGTCTTGACGTTTTTCAGCTTCAACCGTACAAAGGCGGGTCCTTTACCCGGATTCACGAACTCTCTATCCGCTACCAGGTAAGGCTCGCGTTTAAAGAGTATAAACATTCCTTTTGATAACTGGCCTGCCTTAATCATAAAAACTCTTAAACGGAAACAAAATAACCTTATCGAGTGATTTTTCGCCGCATATTATCATGAAGAGGCGATCCATGCCAAGGGCAACCCCGGAGCAATCGGGAAAGGACCCGTTGAAAATCTTCGGGAAATCCTCATCAACCCTGTGCTGAATCCGGCAGAGCTTTTTTCGCTCCTTCTCTCCCTCGATAAACTTATCTATTGCCTTCCGAGAGGTTTCCTCCGAGTAGCAGTTGGCAATTTCCACTCCCCCCATATAAAGCTCCCACCGTTCTGCGTAGTCCCCTCTCCCTTTCGCCGTTGTCGGAATTGCGCTCGGGTAATCGCAGAGGATAAGCACATCTGAATTCGCGAGGCGTGGTTCTATGACTGCTGCAAAAATCATATGGAAAAGCTCTTCCCAGCTCTCCGTATTGCACACAGTAAGCCCAAGAGCCTTTGCTCCTTTGAACAGGCTGTCCCGATCCATAAGGCCGTCGAGATCCATGCCTGCGTAATCTGCAAAAGCCTCTTTCATGGAGATACGTGGAATAGGGAAGCTCCACCCGGCGTCTATCTTCAGTTCTTCCTGAAGATACTGCATCAGATCTTCGAGAATTTCTACAGCGCCCATGTAATCGCTGTTCAACGTATACCATTCGAGAAGGGAGAACTCAGGATTATGGTGGTTTCCCCGGAATTCCAAATTTCGGAAACTCTTGGTGATCTGAAAAATATTTCCCGAACCACGGGCAATAAGACGCTTCATCCAAATTTCCGGTGAAGGCGCCAGGTAACCTTCCTGCTCGAATCCTCTCCCGTTAAAAAAATGCGTCTTGAATACCTCGAGACAGGCTTCGGGCAACAGGTATGGGGACAGAATAGGCGTCTCCACTTCCAGATAGCCCCTCTCGATGAAGAAGCGCCTTGTTATCCGGATGAAGAGAGCCCTCCGCCTGAGCAAATCCAGGTCCACAGACTTATCCAACAGCGTAAATTCCTTTACCAGCGTTCCAGCGTAACCGCGGCTTCTTTTTTTACACCGGGATGCGGATCCTCTTCAGACATTTTCTCAAGCCTGTTTCTTAATCCTTCAAAACGATTCAAAGCTATGCCGCGGATTCCGTGGATTCTGACAACAGGATTCTTCGCGTCGAGAAGGCGCTCCAGGAGGCCCCTAACCGCAGGGGAATCTACTGCAGACAGCCTTTTCCCTGTATGCCCGAGAAGTTTCTCTTTGAAGATAGGATCGTCAATATGCTTCTCTATCACTTCCCGGAAGGTATCGACCGAAGGGCCAAGATCCTTATCCACCAGCACATCGAGGCAGGCGCCCCTTATGTCAAAAGACTGGCCTTCATCGGCATAGAGCTCTCTAAGAAGATCGAAGCCTTTCTTCCGATCGATCTCACCGAGAGCCTTCATCGCCTCGATTCTAACGGTATTTACCGGATCTTTTCGGGCCTTGTACATGAGTATATCGAGGGCTTTGTCTGATTCTTTATTGGCCAGCGCTTTTGCCGCTGTAGCTCGTACCCTCCAATTCGAATCCTTCAATCCCTGCATCAAGATGTCTATTACCTCCCCCATCTGGAAATTAGCCAGGGCTGAAGCTGCATACGTCTTCAGAAGTGCATCCTTTTCTTTAAACAAATCTTTTAGAACATCGACAGCTCTCGGGTCGCCGATTTTACCAAGGGAATCGGCGGCATACATACGCCAGCCTTTGTCCTGATCCGGATCCTCCACAATTTCCATCAAACGCCCCACCGCTGCTTCTCCCCTCAGCTCTCCAAGAGCGAGGATGATTTCCGGTTTCAATTTTTCATCAAACTCATTATCATCGAGTTTTTCCAGCAGAAAAGCCCCGATTGAATTGCCGGACGGAAGCACTGCCCGGCCGGTTTTACCCAGGGCCCTGATAGCTTCGGCTGCTACTGTAGGATCCTCGTGACCCATTAGTTCCCGCAAAATTTCCAGGCTGTCCTCGGACTTAATTCCAGAGAGGTAAGAAATCAGCGCGATGATCAGCTCCCTTTCCTCATCATCAAAGTTAAGGAGAAGCTCGATGGCGATGCCTTCAGCTGAAATATCCTCACGATCCCGGAAAAACATCAGTATCTCTCTTCTTACGGCAGGGCTGACCGATTCGGCGAGGACGCTTAACAGCTCCTCGTTGAGCGAAGTAGCGCCGGAAGAACGGACCTGTTGAACAACCTTCAGGACTTCCTCATCTATGCCGTATAGAAGCACCTCCCGCCACTCTGTTATATGAGTATCGGTATCCTTTTTTTCACTCTCCGCGTCCTCTCCCATGAGAAAAAGGCCCGGTATGAGAAGCATCATTAAAATGATTTTCTTCATTTAACTCCTGTTCCTTTTTAATATATCTCTTACGATTTCGATCCGCGTGAGAAAATAGAATGCCAGGGATAGCAGAACGAAAATGAGAAATCCGCCGAGAACCATTAACAGCCTGGCGCTCCAGGGGCTATCCAATGACAGGTATTTTCCCGAGAGATAACGGCAGTAAAGAAGCGCCAGAGTCGGTATGACAAGAGAAATGAGTATTCGAAAGAGGCTGGAAAAAACCTTTCTCCCGTCCAGGTTCCCCAATCTCCGGTAAGCAAAATATACCAACAGAGCAAGCCCTACAGTGAAAGCGGCGGAATTAGCCACTGCCAGTCCTACGACACGAAGGACAGTCTCCTTTAGCATAAGCGAAAGAGCCACATCAAGAGCCGTGATTGAAACGGCGATTATAAGAGGAGTCTTATAATCCTTTACCGAATAGAAGAAGCGCTGAAAAAAGGTAAAGGCGCCTACACTGAGCATACCGATGGAGTAGCCGCTCAAAATTCGAGCAGTAATCACCGTGGCTTCGGGGCTGAACTCTCCTCTCTGGTAAATCACCCCCACCATTTCCTTACCCAGTATGATGAAGAAGATTGTCGAGGGAATCAATACGAGAAATAGGAAGCGAAGGCCGTAACTTAAAGACTGCGCCAGTCCGTCATGATCCCCGGAAGCCGCCTGGCGGCTCATCCTGGGAAAGAGGACCGTTGTTATGGAAGCGGAAAATACACCGAAAGGAAGCTGAAAAATAACGAGAGCGTAACCCAGGGCCGAGGTGCTTCCCGGTTCCAGGGCGCTGGCGAATCGATAAGCTATCAGCTGGTTTATGGCAAAGGCGGAAGATGTTGCCACCACCGGCAGCCAGAGTTTCATTTCCTTTCTGAACTCGTCCTGGGAAAACCGCAGATCTGGAATAAAATGGGACCCGTGCCTCCGGAAATGTGGAACCTG
>CBDUZM010000389.1:0-3804 GCA_965371685.1 uncultured Spirochaetaceae bacterium
CAATCCATCCCTGTATCAGCTTGCTCTGACCGCGGTCCCAGTAGATGCCTATATCATAGATCCTCTCCCCGTCGCGAGTAGGCGGTTGGATGTAATGATAGAACAGGATGTCACCATGCTCCGGGAACACCGTCGAGTTCTCATACGGCAGCTCCTCCTTTGGCGGCGGCACGAAACACCACATCTCCGGGCCGGTTGCGTCGCCATGACTGAGCTTCTCGCGAACGGGCGTCTCAATACCTTCCCAAAAATTCTCGCAGGTAATCGGCGCCTTGTTCTCCAGGAGATCGGCGACAACCGATGCGTTTTGACCTTCAAAAACGATCTCAAATTGCTTGCTCATCTGCTACAACTCCTTATGATATTCTCTCTATTCATACCAGAACTTACCCGGGTAGATGACTCCCTCTCCATTTCATCAAGACTGCACCGGCATGATGCGTTTCGGATTGTCAACCGTCATCGTCCTTATCATCTCATCGGTCACACCCATTTCACGAAAACGTGGTATCGTGTATGTAAATAGATAGACAAACGGCGGGGGAGGCATGAAAGTGCAGGATGTAATCATGTTGGTATCGCCCAGGTGCGGGCGCCAGTTCGGGTCAGTCATTTCCGCGTAGCCGACCGTAAAAGCCCAGTCAAGGCCAAGGGTCACATGATCACCCAGCCCTTCGTCGAAAGCACGTTTGATAGCGTCAGCCCATTGCTGTCTGGTTTTTTCTGCCACGTCCATGCGCAGGTTCGTCATGAGGAACGTAGTACCGCGCTTCATGCAATCACGGACCGTGGGCCATTCGTTTACCATATGCCTTTCAGTATGACCCAGGATAACACGTTCGGGATTGACTCCTGAGGATTCGAGAAGCTCCAACTGCGTGACGTGGGCGCCGGCAGCAGTGCAATGTGTGCTGATGAAAATACCTGTCTTCTTGTGCGCTCGCGCGACTGCGATAAATGCCTTCCGTTCCGCCTCGGTCAGTTCCGCGCTGCTTGACGCAGCTTTTAAGACACCCGCATGGACATCGGATCCGTGGATTCCCTCCTCAACCTCCCGCACGCAAAACTCCTCGAGAACTTCCACGGGCTGATCCCGCACAAACGGCCAAATTTGATCTTCGGGAGTTTTGGTCCAGTACTTCCCGAGTTCCATCTCACGATAGAATCCCGTCGCAACGACGATGTGGATGTCGGATAGTTCAGACACCTTCTTGTACACCCACGGCGCAGCTCGCTCCGGCGCCCGGCTCATGTCCACATAAGCAAAACATCCGTGACTTCGCAGCTCCCGCAGGCTCGGTACGGCATACTTCTCGAGCATCGGCCATTTCACCATGTCGAACGGTGTCTCCCCAACCTGTGCCCAGTCGCTGTGAAGATGTTCGTGCATCATGACAGCGCCAAGTACACCCGGTTCCACCGGCCCGCGTGCAGTGATTACTTTCCCTTCAACTGATTTGCTCATTCCATCTCCTTCTGTACCGGCTTCTAAGCAACTCCCGAGGAGCTCCTTTCCGAGGATGATAGTGCAACAAAAGAGAAACTGCAATAAAAGTACTACATGTTCTTTTGTCATGTTGTGTTTTTCTTTTGTTTATTTATGCCATCAGTATTCATCAAGAAAATGCAGGAAAGACGTCAATATGTTTTCTTAAGATAGAATCTCATCCGCCTCGACTTTGTCCACATCCATTATATGAAAATTTTAATTCGATAATACTTCACCTTCAGAATAACGATTACGGGTGTTATCAAATTGGAGAGATAATCAGATGAAAGAGGGAAGTTTAGTTTACTGGAAGGGTGTCTCCAGCGCGCTTCACTGGGCGCGCAATCAACAGTATCGATCTGACCCGAGAGCACTTCCCTTGAGCGCAGCAAACCCGTCTTACCGAACATGATTTATATGGTTACATGAGAATCAAGAAGGCTATACAAATTCTTTCCAGGTATCAATATATTTCTCATCAATATCGTCTGGATTCTCTTCATGAATAGTCTGGATATCAATTTTATCCTGATCCCGGTTTGAAATCATTTTAATAAGTATAAGATCTTCAGCTTTGGCAACTGGAATTTGTGTTGAACAAACAGTGACGTTGATACTGTTTTTAACGGCGTTCTGGTATATCACGTTCTCTGCGAATAAAACATCTACTATTATAATCCCTTCCTTAAGATGAGGATCTTGCAGAAGAGTACGAAGAATTTTCGTTTTCCCAAGTACCATTACATCATTATGTCTATGAATTACCTTGAAGTTCTTACCCAAAATATCATCAATCCTTTCCCTCTGATCTTCCCTGAGAAGAACCAGCAAATCTATATCCTCAGTAGCCCTTGGTCTGGCGATCATACCCAGGGCAAGTCCGCCGACCAGGCAGAATTGTAGATCAGCTTTAGAAAATTCTATTGAGAGTTTTATTAATGTTTTAAGAATACTTTTGCCGATTTCCACTGCTTTTCCTTGCGTATCAGTAAAGACTCAAAGATTCTTTTTCTAATTTCCTTTTCTGTTTCATCAGTGAATCTGGATTTTAAATACGCCTTTTTTAAAGTAAAACTTAAGTCTGTAAGCTCAAGTGTTTTAAAAAGATTTTCCGCATAAGGCTTCATTTTTCTATTCCTTCGTGTCAATATTTTAATCAATATATCAGGCAGTATCAATCCGCCTTGTTGTGCCGATTCATGGTCGGGTATTCCGAGCAAGACCATGCCCATCATTAAGATAGAATCTCATCCGCTTCGGCTCTGTCCACATCCATTATATGCGTTATCCCGCTTATTTCGGCCGCTTCGCGCGTCAAGGCTGCTATGTCATCCCGCATTATGTACTCAAGAGAAAACTTCCTGCTGCCGGCCGGAAGTTACGAAAATATCATCTTTCGTACTGCCAAAACGCTCGATGTAAACAGGTATCTGCTGCTCTTCGATCGCTTTTCCGATTGTCTTGCCAACCATCGCTGCTGCAATCGGAGCTCGGGCCAGACCGATAAGCTTTACAAAGGACGCTCCCAGAGCAAGACCTTTAAAAACCTGATCCTCCAGGATAAATCCGCCTGCTACTGCCAGCGCCGGGATATATTCCCCTCTGTCCGCCAGCCTTTTTGCATATTGATATAACAGAGAATTAATCTCAACGGGGGGAACTCCCCACTCATTCATCATTCTCCAGGGACTCATTCCCGTACCGCTTCCTGCACAGTCAACTGTAAGAAAATCCAGCCTGTATCTGGAGACGAACAGAACCGCCCGTGCCAGATCTGCAGGACGATAAGCTCCTGTTTTAAGGAAGATGTACCTGGCGCCGGCTTTCCTAAGCTCTTCTACCCTTTTTGCAAAAGATTCTTCGGTTACCATGCCTACGCGGGAGTGCCGCTCAAATTCCCTGAAAGCCCCACGTTCGAACGCATTTATTACATCGCCATCGGTTGGATCCGGAAGCACTATGTAGTTGCGTTCATAAAGCATCTGCGCTTTCTCCAGGTCTCTTATCTTTACCTCTCCGCCGATATCCTTGGCGCCCTGGCCCCATTTAAGCTCCACACATTCGACCCCGAGTTTATCTATAGCATACTCCTGCACGCCCAGACGGGTATCCTAGATATTGGCCTGCACTATAATAGCCCCGTAGCCTTCGCGCTGAAAATCTTTGTACAGCCTGACTCTGCGTTTTAAATCCACCGTATCTACAACCCTGCCGCCTTTTATAACACTCTCGACGTCCATTCCTACGACATTTTCACCTATAGTCAGACCGGTACCTGAAAGCGCAGAACCTATAATATCATATCCGAAAATCTT
>CBDUZM010000390.1:0-3803 GCA_965371685.1 uncultured Spirochaetaceae bacterium
CAAAATCGTGAGTAAATATGCTATTCCTTATTGAATGTTTGCAGTCGTGATTTTTGTTAGTGCACTAATTTAATATACATATCTCTGTGATATCCGCTTGAATCTACCCGCATCTGGCATTTATACCTGTTTATGTGTTTATTCAGGAAAAGGTGAATTATTGCTGATCTAAATAAAAAAAATTATCCAGCCTATAGACATATTTTGTCTATAAAGCCCTATAGCAGCCTACGGCCGCAACCAAATAAGATTGCCACAGAGACTCAGAGAGAATCAAGGAACAGAGATTGAGAAGAGAAACGAGGGTTTTAGAAAATTCGGATACTCCAGATGTTGTACAACACGTATCGCGCCAGGCCAAGTCTGGGAAAGGAGGAATACAAGAGATGTATGAGTAGGAAACCTTTCGAAATGGCCCTACAGGTAGCCAATCCTGCCCGGCAAAGCGTAGCGAGCAGCCGGAAGCGAGTCTTGCATGGGTCGGGGTGATCCGGCTTATGAAGCGTAGACAGCGATCGCAAAAGCCGCGTCATGGAGCCCCGAAAGTGTACATGAGATTGCAGGGAGCCTTCGCCGTTGCGTACGCGGGGGCAGCACCGGGCTGCTGTAGTCGCCTGGCAGCACCGGGCCCGCCGGGGTCGAAGAGCGGGGCAAATGCGAAATAGGGTCGTCCAGGAACCTGGGAGAACTTGCCGCCCCCATCCCTTAGTAAGCCGGAGGAGGGTAACCGGCAAAACGGAAATCCCTGGCCCACCGTCGTGAGCGTGCTTCTTTGGTGGCGGTGTGGAGGTGCCTGAAAGGGCACGACACAAAGGCAGCAGGAGTGCAGGGTTTAAATGGTATCGCCAAGCGAAGGAAACGAAGTGCGGCGAGACGGGTGAGAAGGCAAGTAGTCTTAGTGTCCTCATAGTACCGCTTGAACGCAGGGGAACTCCTCCCCGGGGAACCCTGTTAGTAGGAAAGGGGGGCACCGGGTCACAGAACCGTCGGGGGAAACACGGAGGATGCAATGGAATCTGAGAGCGTGTACACGAAACAACGGCGGATAGCAGAGCTGGCGAGGATACACAAGCAAGTGAGCTTTACCTCATTGGCCCACCACATGGATCTTAAGTGGATGTACGAGGCCTATCGGCGCACTCGAAAAGATGGTGCGGTAGGGGTGGATGAAATTAGTTGCCGAGGAGTACGCCCAGCGGCTGGAGGAGAACCTCAGCGAACTGCTGGAGCGGGCGAAATCGGGGCTCTACAAAGCCCCTCCGGTACGGTGGGTGTACATTTCGAAGAGCGGCTCGAAAACAGAGAAGCGGCCGATCGGCATTCCGACCTTTGAGGACAAGGTTCTGCAAAGGGCGGTAGTGATGCTGCTGGAACCGCTGTGCGAGCAGGACTTTCTAGACTGCTCTTATGGTTTTCGGCCGGGACGCTCGGCGCATGGAGCGCTGCAGACGTTGTGGGAGAAGGTGATGAAGGTAGGTGGGGGATATCTGATAGATTTGGACATTCGGAAGTTTTTCGACACGATGTCCCACTCCCACTTGCGGCAAATCCTCAAGGCGAGGGTGTGTCATGGAGTGCTGACCCGCCTGATCGGTAAATGGCTGAAGGCGGGGGTGTGGGAGAACGGCAACGTGGCCTACCCACAAGAGGGTAGCCCGCAGGGCTCCTTATGCAAAGCTTTGCATAAACCCCCTTATGTTGTATGCAACATAAGACTCGGGAATGCCGCTCGCCCGGATCTACCCGGACGTGTTGTACAACATTCGGTTTACTCAAATTCTTGCATTCATTACTAGCACCAGAGAGCAAAAAAAACAAGATTTTAGGCTATTATAAGTATATTTTGTCTATAAAGCCATAATAGAATGGAAAGCTGTAATTTAAACAGTTTAAATTCTAGAGGCTGGAGAGGAGAATGGTTAAGAACCTTTTTTGCTAAAGCTGCTGCTTAATATAATAGTACACATCAAATAGAAAACAGCTAATTTATTTCATTCACACTATGTCAGATTTTAACAATACCTGTACAGCTAAAACAATACAAAATTTATTTAATTCACATAGATACAGTTAATTATTTTATATTTTTTCATTTTGATACAATAAAATTTCTCTATAGAAAACGAAATTGAATTAATTTTTCAATCGATTTTATGATTTTATCAAGAAAAAAAAAGGGGAAGAAATTTCTAATTTCTTAAAAGATTTAACACCCCACCCGGCGAGTGCCCAGTGAGATCTATCTGGCGGAGATTGCGCTCTGAGCGTATCCGTATCCTCCTTACGGGTATCAGCTTTTAATCCCGCCTGTAATATATGATTCGGTTGATTTATAGGTCTGACAGCGCAGGCTATTTATCTTTGACTACAAGGTCCTTAAAATATGTTTTGTAATAACCCCGATCCCTTGACAATAGCAGATCAGCATGAGCGAGGGCGTTAGCGCCGATTATAAAATCGCTAATAATGTGCTGCCTGTATGAGATTATATTGCTGCATTGCGGACATTCGATAGATAATTTTCTACCGCATACTGCGCACTGTAATGATTGAGATCTGCCTGCTGCATATTTTTTCCAGCGCTCTCCGGCTATAGAAAGAGATTTCCTGTTGGAATGCTGCAGATTAATTCCTGTATCCTGTAGAAATAGTTCCAGTTCCTCTGATAGGGGAAATTGTGAAGCCAGCTCTGAATAAACAATTTCGCAGATCTGTAATTTTCCCTTCTCTTTATATTTCTCTATAAGGTTTTTCGAACTCTCTGCATATCTTTTATCGGGTATTAGGATATCCAGTAGAATATTTGTGTCAATTGCTGAAATCATTTTCCCCTGAGCTCATTTATTATATTGTCAGAGGTTGTATCTTTTCTTTTTTTTAAGTATCCCACCCATTTATCAAAGGGGGACTTCCTAATTACTTTTTTAATGATAAACACCTCATCCTTTTCTTCAAAGAGCAAATCCTCTCCCTTGGATAATCCGAGTTTTTCCCTCACTGCTTTCGGTATTGTGATTTGTCCTTTTGTAGTTATCTTTGCTGTCAGCATTAAACCTCCTGTAAGGAATTATCCTCCTTACCATTAATGTAAGGAAGTTATTTGTTTATGTCAACACTTGCAAGTCAAACTTATAATTCCATGCAGGCAAGTGTCGGGCAGCTCTACTAATTGACAAAAAGTGTAATTAGTGACACTTTTATTGCATGAAAATTATATCTATCAAAGAACTTCACGATAGAACCGGAAGACTGGTAAGGGAAGCCGGGACGTATACCCTGGTCATTACGGATCGAGGCGAGAAGATAGCGGTATTGAAAAAATACTTAGAGCTCGAGCTGGAAACAGCGGCGTTTCCGAAACGGAACGCCGGCTCCTTGCCGCAGATCGATATTGATTCTACCCGCCTGATATCACGGGATCGTGAAGAGTAGATGTGCTATCTTGATACATCCTATATCGTGAAATGCTATTTGAATGAGCCGGGCAGCAGCGAAGTCCTGGATTGGCTGGAAGGCAAATCCGGTCTGTGTTGTTCTCTCAACGGCCGGCTCGAACTCTGGAACGCTGTAAACAGGCACTATCGCGAAGGACGACTTGATTCCAAGCAATATAACATTGTTTTCAATAGCATCAAAACCGACGAGGACTCACTCATATGGACCTGGCTTCCGATCACAAAAGAGGTTGTTTCTCTGGCGTGCAACACAGTTAAAGCAATTTCAGACCCACCGTTCTTGAGATCAGCCTACGCGCTTCATCTCGCAAGTGCAGCCGGCAACGGC
Organism: uncultured Spirochaetaceae bacterium; assembly: GCA_965371685.1. Taxonomy (GTDB): domain Bacteria; phylum Spirochaetota; class Spirochaetia; order SZUA-6; family CAZLRN01; genus CBDUZM01. Next base: position 3,784 of record CBDUZM010000390.1, read on the forward strand.
TTTAAATCGTTCTACAGTCA
>CBDUZM010000391.1:0-3802 GCA_965371685.1 uncultured Spirochaetaceae bacterium
AAAAAAAGAAAAATTTTATATCCTGACACACTTCTGGATAAAGCCTGCAATTCAGATGAGGATGGAAGACATTCTCCTGGAGCGTAATCCAACGAATGTATTATCCAGTAAACTGAAAACTGTTTGGGTTATGGTAAAGAACATCTTACCGATTCCAAGGCCGCGATTTGTCTTTAACCGGGGGGCGAGGGGAGGCTAAATCAACGAACGGCTCTCTATAAATCGTTGAACATTGACTCTGAATCAATTTTTTTGATATAAGGGATTATGAAAGCGGTGGTGGTAACCGGAGCTTCCTCGGGAATAGGACGGGCTTGTTGTCTCCACCTGGACTCCGAGGGGTACCGTGTATTTGCTGCGGTAAGAAAGAGATACGACGGCGAGAGTCTCAGAAGAGAAGCTTCGGAGAGTCTGATACCTGTCCTGATGGACGTAACAGAGCCGGGGGAAGTAAGTAAGGGGGCCGAGTTTGTAAGGCAATCGACCGGAGAGGCAGGTCTTGCGGGCCTGGTCAATAACGCCGGAATAGCCATCGCCGGGCCTCTTGAGTTTCTACCGATAGAAGAGCTCACAAGACAGCTCTCTGTCAACGTTATCGGGCAGATTACGTGTTCACAGGCTTTTCTTCCCCTACTCAGAATGGGAAAAGGCCGAATTATCAACGTAGGATCTATAAGTGGAAGGGTTGCACTCCCCTTCCTCGGACCTTATGCCGCTTCCAAGGCAGCACTGGCATCCCTTTCTGATGCTCTCAGAAGGGAGCTCCTCCCCTGGAGCATATCGGTATCCCTCCTTGAACTCGGTAACATCCAAACCCCCCTTCGAGAGAAATCACTGGCAGCTGCCGACAGCATTCTCTCACAGTTGCCTGCTGCGGCCGAGAAACTCTACGGAAGCGCCTTCGAGAAGGAGAGGGAGGCGCGGATGAGCGTTGGGGCGCCCACGAAAGCGAAAGAAGTGGCACGGCTTATCCGCCATATCCTCGAAGTAAAGAAACCCAAACCAAGGTATCTCTTCGGGAGGGATGCCCGCTTTGTAGCTGCGGCGATAAAGCTACTTCCCGTTAGAATACTCGATCGCCTGGTGGGACTCAGGCTCTCATAGCAGCCGGGAAAAGGAACCGATATGAGTGATTTAATCAGTCTGGCGAAAATTGCCAGAACCTCACAGGATTTCTATCATGCATTCAACCGTGTGTACGAGAGATTCGTGGGCGAGCACCTTATGCTGCACTATCCCTTTTACAGGAGCGTAAAAGACGATCTGCTGCAGGCCCAGAAGAACCTGACGGATTACTGCATCCGTTCGGTGCTGCCGGTGTCCGGCAGTACGTTACTCGATGTCGGCTGTGGAAACGGCATCCAGGCCATATATATCTACACCGCGTACGGGCCGGAAAGGATGATCGGCATCGATCTGAATGAGGAGAGCATCGCCATAGCCAACGCTGAAAAAGACCGTCGAGACCTGGCAGGATTAAGCTTCTTCGTTTCCAATGCACAGAACATGGCCTGTGTGCCGGACAGGTCAGTCGACGTCGTAATCAACATCGAAAGCGCTTTTCACTACCCGGATAAAGCCAAATTCCTGAAAGAGATCAACCGTGTGTTGAAACCTGGCGGCCGGTTCGCCATCGCTGACCTGCTTACGACCCGGGTGAAGAAAAAACAATGGGAAAGGCGCATGGTGCTCAATCACTGGAGCATTGCCCGTTACGAGAAAGCTCTGGAGAGCTCTCCTCTCACCCTTCTCTCTAAAGAAGAAATAACACCCCAAGTGGTAAAAGGTTTCCGCATGAGCCGATACTGGTTCAGTAAGTTTCACTATCGGAGGAGAAGCCTGATATGGAAATATATCATACGGCTGTGGGGTGGGGGATTTGTCCTTTGGACTCTGTATCTCTTCCACTATCACCGCATCTACTATCTGTTTACCGGTGAAAAAACTTGATCATTCTGCCGGTGATTCTATCCCGGAAAAGGTTTTACTGATTATTATTGACCGCCTTGTCATTCTGTAATAGGCTTGTCGCCATGACTGTCCTTGTTACCGGAGCGAACGGTATTGTCGGTTCCGCTGTTATTGCCAGCCTTTCGAAGGAAGGTTTCGATGTGGTGGGTCTTGTACGTAAAACCAGCGACCTTTCACGAGTAGATACTGCTCCTAACGATCTTCGATACGGCGACTTGACGGACATAGCCTCCCTTGCCCGCGCCATGTCGGGATGCAATGCAATCGTGCACTGCGCGGCAAGGTCGTCGGACTGGGGCAGTAAGCATGATTTTCATAGTGTTAACATCCTCGGAGTACGAAACATTCTGGAAGCCGCTCATCTCTCGGGAGTTAAAAAGATTGTGCACATCTCATCTCTGAACGCCGCGGGATATGGAGTTCGGAACATGACCGAGTCCATGGAGACACAAAACATGTCCGAGTATTCGAAGAGTAAGCGGGAAGGAGAAAAGATCATCCTGAACGGGGGTAAAAATCACGGCATTGGAGTGACGGTCCTGCGGCCTGGCGCCGTCTATGGACCCGGTGACTGGAAATTCAGCATGATCATGTTCAGTATAATCAAACGAGGTATTTGCCCTGTCATCAACGGAGGGAAAGGTGTGTTTACCCCCGTATATATAAAAAACCTTACTGCTGCTGTTTCTGCTGCGTTGAATAAACCCGCAGATTATAAGATATATAATATTACCGATGATGTTACAGTCAGCTGGATAGAATTTTTTAAGCTGTTCGCATCGGCCATTGGAATTCCGTTAAAAATAGTTAATATCCCATACCCGTTGGCAATTACTACAGCAGTATTGAGCGAGGGATTGACAAAACTGCTCTGCAGAGGCACTGCCCCTAAAATAACGAAATACATGGTAATCAGGGCAACAAGAGATTTCCACTACAGTTGTGAGAAAGCTAAAACAGAGTTTGGATACAGTCCCGATACGGACATAACGGATCACGTCAGAGAAACTGTGGCCTGGTGCAGGCAAAACCAGACACCCGGATATCTGAAAACAGTACGGTCGAGAACTTGACATGAGCCTGACGCGTCTCTGGAACCCCGAATACAGTCAGCTCGTGATATCCCTTCTGACTTTTTACATCTCATATCTGATATATCATTTTACTGCTGACGCAAATAATTTCTCACGTCTTATCGGTAACAGACTCCCGGTCAGACTCCGTTCAATCCTCTCTATTGTACTCCAGAGAGGCGCTGGTTTTTTCCTCCTCGGTGTTATACCCGCCCTTGTAGTCATCTTTTTATTTCCGGGAAGTATAATGGATTATGGGTTTTCCACAGCAGGTTCTCTGACTCCATTTCCTTTCTATAGTCTGATTTTCATTCTATTTCCTCCGTTAATCTTTTGGGCTTCCCGCAGTCCGAAAATGCACCACCAGTATCTTGTAATGCAGATTGAAATCTGGAATTTACCTGTAATAATAATCAACACCGGCAGCTGGTTTTTATATCTGCTCGCTTATGAGTTCTGCTTTCGAGGGTTTCTCCTCTTCTCGATCGCCCGGTTATTAGGCTCTATTCCTGCTATTATAGTGACAACTCTCCTATATTCTCTTGTTCACTTTACAAAAGGGCTGGGAGAGACAGTAGGTGCTTTACTGTTCGGATGCCTGTACGGATGGATTACGCTGGAGACCGGCACGCTCTGGGCAGCCTTTCTTGGTCATCTGACTGTAGCAGTTTGCAACGATATCTTCTGCATTTATCATCGTAAAGACCGGAGCTTCAGTTTTAGATAGAATACTTACTTAAGACGCCTTCCCTCCTATA
>CBDUZM010000392.1:0-3788 GCA_965371685.1 uncultured Spirochaetaceae bacterium
CACCCTCTTGACGTAGAAAAGGATGAGGACGACGAGAAGGAGGAACTGAATTAGCGCGAGCGCCGACCCCTGGCCCATATCCATTGTGCCGGTAAAAGCCTTGAAGTAAGTATAGACGGAAAGGACTTTGACATTTTCCGTCAGCAGGAATACCTCTTCGAACTTGAAGATGTTCCAGATGATCCGCAGGAGAACTATCGCGCCGACCACGAAGTAGATTTCCGGCAGGGTTATGGCCATGAATTTCTGCCACAAGTTGCATCCGTCAATATCTGCGGCTTCATACAGGCTCTTGTCAATGGCCTGCAGCCTGGAGAGGATCATGAGGTAGGTGAAAGGAAAATTTTTCCAGATACTGAAAAGGATGGCAACCCACACAGCAGTCCCGGGAGATCCGATAAGGTTGAAACGCGTCTGGAAGAGATGGAGCTTCTCGACCACCAGGTCCATGAAGATACCGCTGACCGGATCGAAGATGAATTGCCATGCGAAGACTACCGAAATGACGGGGGCGACGTAAGGCAGGAGCACCAGGCTCCGTACCAGCCCCCGCAGGGGGAACTCACGGTTCATGACCAGGGCGACAAAGAGCCCTGCAAGAGTAGTACCGGCAATCTAAAATATAACATAGAGAAATGTCGTATAGACAGATTTCCAGAAAGAAACATCGGTAATGACATGGACGTAGAATGTCCTGGCCGCCTTCTCCATGTCTTTCCATGTTGCAGGAGGCTTGAGATCGGCCTCAGAGAACCAGTCATCATCCAGTTCAGGGAGGAAAGTACCGCGGGCTGTACAACCGGCAGTTCGAATGATCTGCCGTTCCGCCGGGAGGGCGCGGCCGTTAAAGCCACCCCCTCCCGACGGATTTTTACTTTGAAAATGGTTATTTTATCTTGACATATATGCTCTACTAAGTATACTGGTAAGAGCAATATTGGTCAAGCACTAATGTTTTACACAATTAGATTACAAGGAGAACTTCCGGTATGTCAGCATTTGATAAAAAGCACATTTCAACAGATAGACAGACATTACTCAGCCTATATCGTACCATGGTCACGATACGAACCTTCGAGCTCAAGGTCAAGGAACTGGTGCAGCTGAATCTGGTCGGCGGTGCGGCACACCTTTCTATCGGCCAGGAGGGAGTTGCAGCAGGGGTATGCAGGGCGCTTGGCGGCGATGACCAGGTCCTCAGCACACACCGGGGGCATGGGCATGCAATCGCCAAAGGTGCTGACATTAAACGAATGCTTGCTGAGATTCTCGGGCGGGTTACCGGATATTGTTACGGTAAAGGTGGTTCCATGCATATCGCCGATCCGGAAATCGGTATCGCCGGGGCTAACGGTATTGTAGGAGGCGGCCTAACGATTGCCACAGGTATTGGATTAGCCTGCAAGCTGCTTAAAATCGGTAATATATGTGTATGCTTTTTCGGTGACGGTGCTGCCGCACAAGGCGGGTTACATGAAGCTTTAAATATCAGCTCTTTGTGGGAACTGCCTGTGCTTTTTGTATGTGAGAACAATCAGTATGCCATGTCCAGCCCGGTATCCCGCTCAGTAGCGACAGATTCGATTGCCGGTTGGGCAGAAAGGTTTGGACTGAAGGGCAAGCAGGTTAACGGGAACGATGTGGGCGCAGTTTATGAAGGGGCTAAAAGGGCTGTGGAGGAGATACGCTCAGGCGGCGGAGCCCAACTAATTGAGTGCATTACTTACCGGCAGGTAGGGCATTACTGTGGCGACCCCTGCCTTTACCGTGATCCGAAGGAAGCAGAGCGTTGGATTGATGAGAGCGATCCGATTAAACTGCTTAAGCAGCGCCTGGTAGAAGAAGAGATTACAACAGATAAGGAAATGGTTGTTATTGACAGCCAGGTTAATGATCAAATCAACAAGGCTTCTGATGAGGCTTTGAAAGATCCCGAACCGGATACGGATTTAACAGTTAAAGATGTATACGTAGATCTCTGGTCCCAGTCTGATATTCAAGCACCGGATCTTGAGCAAAGCCAGACTGTTGAAATGACTTACCGGGATGCTGCTAACCGGGCAATCGATGAAGAAATGGCCCGGGATGAACGGGTAATTATCCTCGGAGAGGATATTGGAATTCACGGCGGCGCATTTCAGGTTACCAAGGGGTTGTATAAAAAATACGGAGAAGAACGTGTTCGCAACACACCAATTAGTGAAGAGATGATCGGAGGGTGCACCCTGGGAGCGGCACTTTCAGGTTTTCGCCCAATCGGGGAGTTCCAGTATTCGGATTTCATGACCCTGGCAATGGATCAGATAGTCAACCAAACGGCCAAGGTACACTACATGTTCGGCGGCAAGATGACCGCTTCTCTGGTTTATCGAGCTCCGTGCGGGAGCGGAGGGCGGGGTAATGCATGCCAGCACAGTCAATCTTTGGAAGCCTGGTTTATGCATGTACCTGGTCTTAAGGTAGTTATGCCGGCTACGCCCTTTGATATGACAGGTCTCTTAAAGACTGCAATCCGTGATGATGACCCGGTCATTTTTCTCGAACACAAAGCCATATACAACTCCAAGGGCCTCGTTCCTCAAAACGAATATCTACTCCCATTCGGCAAGGCAGATATAAAACGAACCGGCGCCGACCTTACAATTGTGGCAACAAGCCGTATGGTCTTGTACAGTCTGGAAGCGGCCATTGAATTGGCTGCCGAGGGAATAAATGTTGAGGTAATCGATCCCCGAACATTGGTGCCGCTGGACAAGGAAACAATCTGCAGCTCAGTCGCTAAAACCGGCTTTGCAGTCATTGTGAGCGAAGACTGCATCACGGCCGGTGTATCGGCCGAGATCGCCTCTATACTCAACGAAGAGGTTTTCGATCAACTCGACCATCCTGTTGTTCGGCTGGCAGGATTAAATGTGCCCATACCTTACAATCGAGCTCTGGAACGAGCTTCAATACCATCGGTAGAGTCCATCAGCAGTACAGTCAAACGCATATTGGGAGTATAATATAATGCTGCAGAAAATAATCATGCCCAAATTGGGCGATACGATGGAAGAAGGTTTAATTGCGAATTGGCTGGTAAAAAAAGGGGACACGGTTAATAAGGGTGATATTATCATGGAAGTCGAGACTGATAAGGCTGCTTTGGAAGTAGAGTCATTGGTCCAGGGAAGAATTCTTAGAATCGAAGTCCAGGCAGGCCAGACGGTACCAGTAGGGACGATTGTTGCGTATGCGGGGAACGAGGACGATATCCTTCCGGAGGAGACAGCACAAACACTTAAGATAAAACAGCCGGCCGGAAGCGAAGGATTGACCTCACCGAGATCAGAAATTGATGTCCACCGCACTGAGAGCAAGACAGGTCGAAAAAGAGCATCTCCACGTGCGGCAGAACTGGCGCACCGATTGGGTATCGACATATCAAAAGTATCCGGAACCGGCCCGGGGGGCAGAATAACAAGCAAGGATGTCCAGAATTTTCACGACAGCAGGGGAATAAAAGATGATAATTAGTTTTAACCATTCAAGCTTCACCGTATCTGATTTGGATCGTTCCCTTGATTTTTATTGCAGGATTATCGGCATGAAACGCATTTCTTATGCTGACAGGCCGCAGGATTATTCAGAAACAGTAACAGGAATTAAGGGCTGCCCATTAAAAATAGCCTATCTAACAGGGTGGGGGCACAGACTCGAGCTTATCGAATACGTAGGATCAAAAAAGAAATCTCAAACTTCATATACTGACAATATAGGCGCCGGGCATATTTGTTTTAATGTGACTG
>CBDUZM010000393.1:0-3785 GCA_965371685.1 uncultured Spirochaetaceae bacterium
CGGAGTCCTTCCCGGGAAAGATCAAAGGGGCCGATGTCACGCCGGAGGACTTCCTCTCCCCCGCCGATGTTTCGCGTTCCGGTGATGGTATATCCTTCAGGGAGTGCGCCTCCCGGTTCCACCACTACGTAGTTTCCCAAAGCACCAATCTTCCCGGGCGCCAGTCCCCGGGTGTACCACCTGTCGGGCTGCTGACGAACCCACCCATCCTGACCCTCCAGCCGGCCCCGGCGGTATCCGGGCGGTACGAATACCAGATCCTCGGACCTCGTATCGGAGAACAGTTCCTCGCGGGACACACGGTACCCGCGAATCCCAGGCCGGTTCCGTGGTGCGTCATCTACGATGTAGTTGACTACGTACACGTCCCCCCCCGGCAACTCCAGCCAGTCACCGTACCCCCAGTCCGCATGGGGACTGGTGTCGTTGTCCAGGACGCCCCACACACCCGGCGGTCCCGCGTCCTCCGCAAGCGCTTGTTCGGCGGTTTCAACGAAGTACCCAAAGAAGTGCTGCAGGGCAAACCCGCCCATGCGGTGGCAGACCAAAACCTCACCGGTAGACAAGCGACCGGCAGCCACTCTGCCAACTAAAGGCCACCGTCCCGCACGGTACGGACCCTCCCAACTCTTTCCACCGTCCCGGGATATGGCTTTCAAGCCGGCCGGGGCACCGCCGCGTTCCACCCGCATGTACATCACCAGCAGCCCGTCATCGAGCTCAACAATGTCTCCCTCACTCACCGCCAGGGCGGGATCATCGAAAACGGTAATCTCCTGAGTCCAGGTTTTGCCGTGGTCTGCAGAGAAGAACACCGTCTGAGACTCGTAGTCACCCCTCGTGTGATAGCGCGCACCGGCGATGTACACCCGACCGTCGGAGAGCACCCCCAGGGTTAGGCTCCACCCCAGACAACCCGTTCGTTCCGGCCCGGTCCAGCTCAACCCGCCGTCCCGGCTTCTGTACAACCACACTTCGCCCTGGGGTCCATTCTCCGGGTCCATGGACCAGTTGTGCGGGGCGCCCGGGGGAGGAGAGTTATCCCTGTTGAACCAGTCGGCGGCCAGAAGTAAATGGCCGTTGGGCAGGCAGACCACTGCACGGCACATCATGAATCCGCACTTTGGTCCATCCATCAGGGTATCCACGACAATCGGCTCCGACCAGGTTACGCCTTGGTCCGTACTTCGTCGAATTACGGCACTGGGCACGGCTCCTCCTCCATGCACGTCCGCTTCCGCATAGGCGCACACCAGTACACCGTCTGCGCTCATGCACAGTGAGGGCCAGGCTTCGTGATATCGGTTGTCCCGCGAGATTAGGTAATGTTCCATCTATTATCTTCTCGTTTCCTTAATCTACTGAAGTAATTAAATGCCAGGGGGAAGATTTCCCGACTGCGTCCTATTGCATCGGTTGCCCGAGTATCCATCCATTTTGCAGGTATTTCCCCAAGACTTTACGCCCGTCGCACCAGCGGCCTTGCGACAAACTTCCGCACACGCTCGAGCGACTCGACCTGGTTGCAGCTGTTAACCCAGTCCCGGCACCAGTAGGCGTGCATCCACAAATGATCAAGCCCCGCCCAGCTCTCCACTCGAGCTTCGTCGTAGAAAAACCCGTTCTATGTCTCGCCCACTCAACCGCAGTGGAGGTTCGCCTGGATCTGGATGTGCGGGAGGAGCTACTCGGTCATCGGGTGACACGCGCATGCGTGTTCAACGAAGATCCGGACCTGGATTCCAAGAACTGCGTACTACCCGAGCTCCACGAATATGAGCTGGTAGCGCTGGAGCCGTGGAAACCATAAGTCGGCCGCTGCTACGCGACAGGTACCACCATCACATCGCCATACTCGTTGTCTTTGCCGCTTCCCGGAGGCGCAATCCTGTCCACCGCATCAAGAGTTTCCTGATCGAGTTCGATGTCCAGGGCCTTCACATTGTCTTCGAGATGGGCCAGGATCCGGGGTCCGCAGGTCACGCTGGTAATCGCCGGATTTGCCAGCACCCACGCCAGAGAAAACTGGCTCATCGGGACACCGAGAGACTTCGCGATGGGCGCCAGACCCTCTATGATGGTGAAGTTCCGCTCCGCGTCCGGACTCGACACGGTTATCTTGAACTTTCGCGCCGCCCGTGAGCCCGCGGGGGGCTCCTGTCCGCGGTGGTACTTCCCCGAAAGCCAGCCGTAGTTGAGGGGACTAAACACCGTGACGCCCATACCCTGCCGCTGCGCCACCCGCAGGATCCGCTTCTCCACGTAGCGGTTCATGATGCTGTAATTGAGCTGATCCGCGCAGAAACGCTCCAGACCGTCGTGGCGGCTGATGAGCTGTGCTTCCACGATCTTCCACGCCGGATAGCAGGAGGTCCCGATGTAGCGGACCTTCCCCTGCCGAACCAGATCGCTCAGAGCACGCAGGGTCTCGTCCATAGGCGTAGGATCCTCCTGCAACCCCGGCAGGACTTCGTCCGGCCGATGCATAATGAACAGATCGATGCAATCCACCCCCAGCCTTTCGAGGGCGCCCTCGGCCGCCTGCATGATGTGGTAGCGGGAGCTGCCCCTGTCGTTGGGACCATCATCGAAGGGCGCCCAACACTTCGTGGCTATCACCAGCCCCTCACGCCTTCCCTTGATCGCCTTCCCCAGGATCTCTTCCGACTTGCCCTTCCAGTACACGTCGGCGGTGTCCATGAAGTTGATGCCCATGTCAATGGCGGCATGCACGAGCTTGATGCCCTCCGCCTCGTCCGTGGAATCTCCAAAATTCATGGTCCCAAGGCACATCCTGGACACCTTCAATCCCGTCGATCCCAAGTTCTTATATTCCACTGTGGTCCTCCATTTCCTCTATGCATTGTTATAGCCGCAGGTGAGCGGGGCGTCAATATACGCCGTAACGCCTGAACTCCTCGCACATCGCCGCGTCGTTGTGTCCGCCGACACCCACCCATCCGCGATCCACACCACCTCGGCGTCGGCCTGCTTGAGCTCAGACATTCGCAGCACATCCCCGGCGGCGCAGCAAGCCTTGATGCACCCGGGGGAGTCGTGGTGCAACACTCAGCGTATTCTTCAGGCTATCTATGAGCAGGATTTTATGTGTTGCAGCCATGGATACTGCCCGAATATTGGCGCCCGGGATGCAGTAAGTAAATTGACCGTAAAGCTGCAAAGGTGAAGGATGTATGATTTGCTATGCCAATGATTGTGTATGGGCTTTTGAATATCAGGAAGATGCAGAAAGATTCTACGAAGCCTGGGGCTAAAGGAACTTTTTTAGAGACTTGATCGAATGCTTCGCTGGTACTTCAATTATTATGGTATAATTGAATATTATAATAGTATTCATGAATATCACTGGCATGTTGTATTCTACTTGAGAAAGTGGTTAAGTCGCAGAAGCCGGAGAGGTCAGATAAGCTGGAAAAAAATGAAAAGATTGACAGAACGATTTAAGCTGGTTGGTCCATCTATTAACGAAAAAGGTGGCCTCCGAATGGTGAAGAAGGTGTGTTTGTACTAATACGGAATCGTGTCTCTAAGGAGCTTTGGTAGCGGTACTATCGCACGCCGGGATCTGTGTGGGATCTGCCGGGTAACCAGCAGATATACCACGATGGTGAATCACAATTATGAACAAGGAGGTATTTCAATGATCAATTACTTTGATAAAGCCCCACTTAAGATCTCGATGTGGGATTTTTCCTGGTTAAAGGGCAATCATCTATGCGGTGCATATGAAGACTTGTCACTAAGAATAGAGGAAGCAAAGGAGC
>CBDUZM010000394.1:0-3782 GCA_965371685.1 uncultured Spirochaetaceae bacterium
TATGATCATTGCTTTCAGTCTGCACTATTTTAATCATTATTTATAGATGACCCTTTGTCAGAATAACTATATCCACCCTCCGGTTATAAGCCCTGCCTTCTTCTGTATCGTTATCGGCAAGAGGGACCGTGTCCGCAAGACCGGATACCTGGAACTGATCCTCGTTGGCGCCGAACTCCACCAGGTACTTCAATATATTGATCGAACGGGCTGCAGAAAGCTCCCAGTTGGTCGAATAGGGTCCATCAGAATCGGTCGGTATAGAATCGGTATGGCCCTCAATCCGGAATATTTTATCCTTCAAATCATCAGCTTGAAGCAATCTTGCCACCTTTGTGAGCATTCTCCGCGAATCTTCTATCCTGATGTCGGCGGACGCCGGTCCAAAAAAGGAATCCCCCGAGAGGGTAATTACCAGCCCTCTTTCGTCCTCTTTTACACGTATCTTCCTCGCGGCAATTTCCGGTTGAAATATAGAAATCGCCGTTTTTCTCGCACTGGCCAGCGAACGGCCCTTCTCCTGGGAGGGCAGCGCCATGACAGTGTTGCCCAACTCGGCCATCTTTCCCACTTCGAGAGTGTTGCCTCCCCGCATGGTTCCAAGACCCTGGAAGGCTGCCAGGATCATGCGCAGCTCATGCCCATCGATCGTAGCCGTAGTAAACATCAGCACGAAAAAGGTAAGAAGGAGTGTGACCATGTCGCTGTACGTAAGGAGCCAATCCGCGGCGCCTTCCGGTGGACATTTTTTCTTTCTTCTCTCCGCCGCCGCCATCTCCTACTCGCTGAGAGCTTCTTGACGCACAGTCTCTCTCCTGCCAGGTGTCATAAAAGAGAGCAGCTTCTCTTCCAGTATCCTCGGGTTGTCTCCCGACTGAATGGATAGAATCCCTTCTATCATGATTTCCTTTACCAGGCTTTCCGCGTCATTCCGGTCTCTCAGCTTGTTCCTGATAGGAATAAAAACCAGGTTTGCCAGAATAATGCCGTACAGGGTAGTAACGAGAGCCGTGGACATACCTGCGCCTATGGACGATTTGTCTTCGATGTTGGCAAGCATACCGATAAGGCCTATCAGAGTTCCAATCATTCCCCAGGCCGGTGCAAATTTACCCCAATCATCGAAGAGCTTAATCCCCACTTCATGCCTCTCCTGCAGCTTATTCAGCTCAGTATTGAGAATACTCTTGATTATTTCCGGATCGGTCCCGTCAACCACGAGTTGAATGCCCTTTCGCAAAAATTCATCCTCCACTTCTTCGAGATCATCTTCCAGCGCCAGGAGCCCCTCACGGCGGGCCTTCTCGGAAAAGGCAACCAGCCGGGCGATGATCCTCTCCTCCTCGTAGTTAGGAACTCTTAACACATGATTGACAAAACGGAGAATACCGAGAACACGGCTCAATGGGTTTGAAATCAGAATAGCGGCCGTGGAGCCGCCGATAGTGATTAATACAGATGACAAACTTATATAGTAATTGAGGCCGGATCCTTGAACAAGAATCCCAAAGACTATCATAAAAAAACCGAGCACCATTCCGCCAATCGTACCGAGATCCATGCCTTTACTCCTCGTTCTTAAAGGCTCCGATCAGCCTTCTATATTCAACAATACGTGAAAAAACAGTCTGATAGTCCTCTCGGACTATCAACCTCTTTCCAGAGAGCATTACTACAGTAGTATCGGGATTACATTCAATGTATTCGATCTGATGCGGGTTTAGATAGTATGTTGTTTTATCCAGTCTTGTAACTTCTATCATCAGATTATGTCATTATACCTTCCTACCTTTTAAGTGTTAGAAGCTCCTGGAGCATCTGATCGGATGTGGTGATAGACCGGGAATTTGCCTGGAAGCCTCTCTGTGTCACAATCATGTCGGTGAACTGCTCAGCCAGGTCTACATTGCTCATCTCCAGAACGCCGGCGATTATCTTACCTTTTCCTGCAATACCGGACTCACCTATATTCGCCTCTCCCGAGTTATTGGATACTACATAGGTATTCTCACCCTCTTTCTCCAGACCTCCCGGATTAGTAAAGGAGGCGAGGGCAACTTGGCCGATGTCCCTGTTGGCGCCGTTGGAATAAACTCCTGTTATTACACCTCTCTGATCTATTTTAAAGCTTTCCAGATAGCCCATGGTGTAGCCGTCCTGTTTGACCATCTTAGCGGAGCTCCTGCTGGCAAACTGAGTAATGCTGTCCCGAAGGCTTCCCACAGTTCCTAAATTCAGGTTAAATGTCTGCCTGTAGGCGGCGCCGGCAACCAGATCCGCTTCCGAAACATCGAAGGCCACTGCAATCTGAAGATTACCTTCCCCGGACAGTACGTTCAGGTCCGAATCCATTACCGACTGGAGGGTGCCGTTATTGTCGAAATCCACGTAAAACACATTCACTTCGGCAGCAAGACCGCCCGCCGCGTCTGTATTCGTGGGAATCTCGGCATCAGGATCCACCGCCACTGCAGCCCGCCAGCGATTGGCCACCAGTGGATCGCGGGTAAATTCAATCTGCAATTTGTGAGCTCTTCCGAAACTGTCGAATATGTCATGAGTCGTTATCCATGTCCCTTCCTTCACTTCCAGTGATCCGGGCGCAGCCCCCGCTGTTATAACGGGGGTTCTCTTATCCAGATTGCTGAAAAAATCCACGGCAGTAGTGGCATGGGCAGGATCCTTTTCCCCCACAGGAATGATAAGATCCTCCATGTCCGCGGCGGTATTTATGGTAGTGATGTTGCCAATAGTCTCGGCAACCCAGCCCTGGACTTTTAAACCGTTGGCCGGATTTACGATATAGCCGTTCTCATCCAGACTAAAAGCGCCGGCGCGGGTAAAGAATTCCCTGTCCCCGGCTTTGAGGATAAAGAAACCGTTGCCCTGGATGGCGAGATCGGTCATTACCCCGGTGGTCTGCAAGGAGCCCTGGGTATGTATCGTGTCAATAGCGGCGATGAGCATACCCAAACCCACCTGCTTGGGATTTACTCCTCCCACCTCGTCGGTCGGCCTTGCGGCGCCGGACATGGTCTGGGAGAGGAGATCCTGGAACGTAACCCTTCCCTTCTTGAATCCCGTGGTGTTTACATTGGAAATGTTATTTCCCAGCACATCCATTCTTACCTGGTGATTTTGAAGACCGGAAACACCGGCATACAGCGATCGCATCATAATTCTGCCCCCTGTTCGATTGTTACAGCATCTACCTCGGCTGCATCGTAGTAATTGCCGTCCACCAGTATCTGGGGATAATCCCCCCCGGTGACCTGCTCTACTACTCCTGTAACATTCCCCTCCCCGGCACGTACAGTAACTGTTTTTCCCAACAGCGCAAAAGCCTGACTTCGATTCAACAGCACGCTGACTTTTGCTATTTCGTTTCCCATATTCATCATCTGCTCGAGGCTTGAAAATTGAGCCATTTGAGCAATGAATTCCTGATCCTTCATAGGCTCGGTGGGGTCCTGATGGGTCAGCTGGGTAATAAGGATTTTCATGAAATCATCCTTATCCAAAAACTGTTTAACCTGCCTTTCCCCATTCAGAAGCTTGTTGAAAGTATCCACATTCCTCTGGAGTTCCAGTATTTGCTCAGGATTGAAAGCCGGTGATAAATCCATCTCTTCTCCTCTATGCAGTCAAATTCACTATCAAGTAGCCTGTGATATCTTCTTCCAGGCCGGGTACGTTCCTTTCGAACTCCGCCGCAGCTTCGTGCAAAGGGACTTCCTCTTCCATCTTCTTCTCCCGATGATTGCCGCCGCCCACAAAGACCT
>CBDUZM010000395.1:0-3781 GCA_965371685.1 uncultured Spirochaetaceae bacterium
GAAAGTAACGTGAATGGGAAACCCAGTAGAGAAAATCCGTAATATCGGGGTAATGGCACATATTGATGCCGGGAAAACCACGGTTACGGAAAGAATTCTCTACTACACGGGTAAAACCCATAAAATCGGTGAGGTTCACACTGGTGAATCTCAGATGGATTGGATGGATTTAGAGAAGGAGCGGGGAATAACCATTACCGCTGCTTCGACCTTCTGTTCCTGGAGAGATCATCAGATAAACATTATTGATACACCAGGCCATATTGACTTTACGGTCGAGGTGGAACGATCTTTGAGAATTTTAGATGGCGTAATCGGGATATTCTGTGCCGTAGCGGGTGTGGAGTCCCAGAGCGAGGCTGTTTGGAAACAGGCAAACCGATACAATGTGCCGCGTATAGTTTTTGTCAATAAAATGGACAGAACAGGCGCTGATTTTGTAAGGGTTGTGGATGAGATTCACCGGTGTTTAGGTGCAAATGCAGTCCCTCTTCAGTATCCATTTGGTGAGGAGGATTCCTTTAAAGGCATCATCGACTTGATACAAATGAAGGCTTATGCGTGGGAAGACGGCCTGGCAGCTCCGTATGAGCAGGATGAAATACCTGAAGACATACTTTCGAAGGCCGAGAGCTTCAGGATGAATCTCCTGGAAAAACTCGCGGATTTTGACGATTTTTTCATGGAGGAATATCTGGACGGTGCTGTGTTAGCAGAGGAGAGAATTAAAGAGCTTATAAGAAAGGCTACATTGGAAGGAGAGTTTTTTCCCGTATTCTGTGGGGCTGCTTTCAGAAATAAAGGTATACAACCGCTGCTCGATGCTGTTGTAGACTATTTGCCGTCACCTGCCGATCTTCCGCCGATTTCAGGGATAGTTCCCAATACCGGCGATTATATCAGGCGGGCGCCTTCTGACAGCGAACCTTTTTCAGCATTGGCGTTTAAGGTGGTAACCGATCCTTATGTGGGAAAACTCATCTACCTGAGAGTTTATTCGGGAACTTTTTCTGCCGGATCCATGGTCTATAATGCCAACAGCGATACGAAAGATCGGATTCATCGCTTTGTACGGATGCACGCGAATAAAAGGGAAGAGATCAGGAAGGTATCCACAGGAGATATAGCAGCGGCCGTGGGTATTAAGAATACGACAACCGGGAACACCCTTTGTGATCCCGAGCAACCGATTATTTTGGAATCCATGTCGTTTCCTGAACCTGTGGTATCAATAGTAATAGAGCCGAAAAGCAGGAGTGATCAGGAGGAATTACTCACAGGGCTCGGAAGGCTTGAAGATGAGGATCCGACTTTCAAGGTTCGCTGCGATAGAGAGACGGGTCAAACCATAATCTCCGGGATGGGCGAACTGCATTTGGAAGTGCTCGTGGAGAGGCTGCTCAGGGAGTTTAACGTTCATGCGAACGTGGGTAAACCTGAAGTTGCTTTCCGCGAAACAATAACCCGATCAGCGGAAGCTGAGGGACGTTTCATAGGCGAAGCAGGGGGGAGAAACTATTACGGCCATGTAGTTATGCGATTTGACCCGCTGCCCAACGGCTCTGGTTTTATATTTGAAAACCAGATAACCGGCGGTAGTATCCCAAAGGAATATATACCTGCTGTGAAGATAGGTATAGAAGAAGTCATGACCAGCGGTGTATCTGCGAGTTACCCGATGGTAGATTTTCGAGCTGTTTTAATGGACGGATCTTATAGTGAAACCGAATCCAATGAAATGGCGTTTAAGATCGCCGCGTCTATGGCATACAAAACGGGAATTGAGAAAGCGGAACCGGTAATATTAGAGCCGTTGATGATCATCGAGATTTTTACACCGGAGGAGTTTCTCGGCGATTTGATTTCCGACATAAGCGCAAAAATGGGAAGGATTGTTGCAGTAGAAGACCGGTTTGAAGGTAAGGTTATAACAGGATATATTGCGCTTCGCTCAATATTCGGTTATACCACTGAACTGCGTTCACTGACGAAGGGTAGAGCGACCTTCACGACACAGTTTAGTGAGTATCGGAAGGTGCCGGGAGCAGTACAAAAAGAGATAATCGAAAAAATACGAACGGGTTACTGATGTAATATAAAGTAGAGAGGTTTGAGTATATTAAAAATTGTGTTATAGTATCGGGCCGATTTAGACAGGAGGAACAGAATGGCTAAGGCAAAATTTGAAAGAACGAAACCGCATATCAATGTGGGAACCATTGGGCATGTAGACCATGGCAAAACAACCCTGACAGCCGCTATTACCATGTTCTGCAGCAAGAAACATGGCGACAAAGTCATGACATACGAGGATATTGACAACGCTCCGGAAGAGAAAGCAAGAGGCATAACCATCAATACACGGCATGTGGAGTATCAAACGGAAAATAGGCATTATGCGCACGTGGATTGTCCGGGACATGCAGACTACATAAAGAATATGATTACCGGAGCAGCACAAATGGACGGCGCAGT
This sequence comes from uncultured Spirochaetaceae bacterium, assembly GCA_965371685.1. GTDB lineage: Bacteria > Spirochaetota > Spirochaetia > SZUA-6 > CAZLRN01 > CBDUZM01. The sequence goes on from CBDUZM010000395.1 coordinate 2,476, forward strand.
CCTGGTGGTTTCGGCGCCGGATTCGGTTATGCCGCAGACCCGGGAGCATATCCTTCTTGCAAGACAGGTCGGTGTGCCCGCCATCATTGTATATCTGAATAAAATTGATCTGGTTGACGATCCCGAACTCATCGATCTGGTCGAGGAAGAGATAAGAGATGTGCTGAACGAGTACGGTTTTCCGGGGAACGATATTCCTATTATTCGCGGATCGGCGTTTAAGGCGATGGAAAATATTGACGATGCCGAGGCTGTCAAGTCCGTCGTAGAGCTTCTGGAAAAGATGGACAGCTACTTTCCGGTGCCCGAGAGAGAAGTTGATAAGCCGTTCCTGATGCCCATTGAAGATGTATTTTCTATTTCCGGACGGGGAACTGTTGTTACCGGTAGGGCGGAAAGAGGTATCGTGAAGGTCGGGGATAATGTGGAGATTGTAGGCATCAAAGAGACTCAGAAAACCGTCTGTACCGGCGTTGAGATGTTTAACAAGCTTCTAGACGAGGGGCGGGCCGGTGATAATATAGGCTGCCTTCTTCGTGGTATTGAAAAAGAAGGTGTTGAGAGGGGACAGGTGCTGGCTAAACCAGGATCTATCAATCCGCACAAGAATTTCAAGTGCACAGTTGTTGTCCTGAGCCAGGAAGAAGGAGGAAGGCACTCACCCTTCTTTTCCGGATACAGGCCTCAATTCTATTTCCGGACAACCGATGTTACCGGTACTGTGACGCTTCCCGAAGGTAAGGAGATGGTAATGCCGGGAGATCATGCTGAGTTGACGGTAGAGCTGATCAACAGTATTGCAATGGAAAAAAGTGTTCCCTTCGCTATCCGGGAAGGGGGAAGAACCGTAGCATCTGGTCAGGTAATTGAGGTAATCGAGTAGTATGCAGGAAAAATCAAGTTTCTAAGAGAGTGTGACCGAGAATTAACAGCGGGAGGAATAATGGCAAAGGAAAGGATTCGCGTACGACTAAGAGGATTCGACATTGAGCTGATCGACCAAAGTGCGAAATCCATTGTGCAGACGGTGTATAAAGCCGGGGCTAAAGTTTCCGGGCCTATTCCATTGCCTACGAAGATCAGTAAATACACCGTGCTTCGTTCACCCCATGTTAATAAGAAGTCACGCGAGCAGTTTGAAATGCGTACCCATAAAAGATTGATCGATATTATAGAGCCGACTTCTGCTGTTATGGACGCCTTGATGAAGCGGGAATTGCCTGCGGGAGTGGATGTGGAAATTAAACAGTAGTAGTCTGACTACATTCCGATGTAGTCAGATCCGGTAGTCTGACTACATTCCGAT
>CBDUZM010000396.1:0-3771 GCA_965371685.1 uncultured Spirochaetaceae bacterium
CCTAGAATAGGCGCCGAGTCTTCAGGCCCGAAAATAATTTGAGTCACTGTTTCCGGCGCCATACAATCTATTGCTCCGGTATTGACTAAAAACAGCTCTTCATACCCCTGTTTCGATTTTGTGAGATTTGAAACATTAACAGTAATTTTTATCAAACCCATTGTCTTTCCTACTGTGAACGCCAAAGTCTAAGTCCTGCAATATCTTTAAAGTGTTTGTCGCATGTAATAAGAACTGATCCACTTTCAATCGCATTAGCGGCGATCCAGATATCATTTATAGGAATTGGCTTCCCTTCCCTTTTGAGATTACATTTTATCTCTCCAAAGATTTCAGATGTTTCTTCGGTGCAGTCAAGAACAGCAACAAGCGGTTTTCCGAGAAACTTTTTTAGAATATTCCTGTTTTCCTGTTCTTTAAGACCGCAACGGAAACCTGCGTAAAGCTCTCCTAGGGCAACAACAGAAAAATATATTACATCTGCTTCCCCCAGGAAATTCCGTATAGAAGTGTCTCCAGCTAACAACTTCGTATAGCCGTTTGTATCGAGAATGACCTTTGTCATTCCCAGTCTCCGGGATTGACAGATTCCATGTCCGAAGTAGCGCTTTCAAACTCCTGCCTGTCTTTTTCAGACCAGAGACCGCAGAATTCCTTAAATGTACTATTAGATTTTGCGGTTGTTCCAATATTCAGGCTCTGACGCAGAAGACCCTGTATTGTCTTATTAAGGCTTTTTCCCTCTTCCTTAGCTTTCTTTCGCAGAAGTAAATCAAGCTGTTCATCAAGATTGTGAATGGTAATTGAACTCATTTCATCTCCTTGAACCGTTTATGATTCGTTTTGAACCATTATAATATAAAACTAATGCACCTGATATGCAAGGCGCACATGTCAACCTCCAAAGACAGGCTCGCGTATTCCCCGAACACCCGGTTTTACCTTAAAAAGCCCCCCGGTATTTGGATAATTTCTCAGATCCTCTTCATTCAAAGAAGCGCGGGATGTGGTGATATAGAGCTCATCGAGACGGATACCGCCGAAAGCGCATGAGGTTACGTTGGGCGCCGGGACTTTAATGGTCGAAATTTGACGCCCCTCCCCGGGATCCCAGCGGCTTACGCAGCCGCCTCCCCAGTGGGCTATCCAGAGCATTCCTTCCTCATCGATAGTCATGCCGTCGGGTTTACCCTGGTCGGGCGGTATGGAGATAATCTTTCGCTTTCCAGATATTTCCCCGCTGTCCGGATCGTATTTGAAGGCGCTTACGCAGCTCGTGGGAGTGTCGATATAATAGAGCTTCTTCTGATCGGGAGACCAGGCCAGACCGTTTGAAGTGGTCACCCCGGTGAGCATTGTCCGGACAGTCATATCCGTGTAAAGGCAATAGAGGCTTCCGGCGCCTTTGGCATTTTTCAAACTCAACGTTCCTGCCCAGAAGCGACCCCGGGGATCACATTTTCCATCGTTGAAACGGTTGTTCGGAAGGTGGCTTTCCGGATCGAGGAGCAGCACGAGGGTCCCCGATTCTATATTCAGTGTGCCGAATCCCTGTTGGAGACCCAGGATGAGTCCGCCGTCCTGACAGGGCGCCAGGCATCCAACGGGCTGTCCGACATCGATTGCCCTATCCATGCCGGTCGATGGATCGTAGATGTGAACCTTATGCATGGTGATGTCCACCCAATAGAGGACGTGTCGGCGAAAATCCCAAAGGGGGCCTTCACCCAACGCAGCATCGGCTTTGAAAACGAGCTTGATCTTATCCGGCACGGTGAGCCTCCTTTGCTTCTGTATAAATTAGAGGATATGAGCCTTATTTTCAAGATGCTTTGCGACGAATCGGATAGTTGACCTCTTGATAGCCCCTCAACCTTTGTTTATAAATAGGGAGGAGCGCATTATGAATAAGAGCAATATACCCGGGGTGGATGAAGCGAAGGAAATCATTTCCGTTGTCCTGGACGAAATAGCAAAAAGGATAGTCGGCCAGCAGGATATGGTAAGAGGAATCCTTATGGGGATTATGGCGAATGGTCACGTCCTGCTTGAAGGTGTTCCGGGGTTGGCGAAAACCCTTGTGGTTCGCACCATGGCGGAGGTTTTGGATGCCAGCTTCAAGCGGATCCAGTTCACACCCGATCTGCTTCCCGCCGATCTTATCGGAACCATGATGTATCGTCAGCAGACCGGTGAGTTCGTGGCCCGGAAAGGACCCGTATTTTCCAATCTAGTGCTGGCGGATGAGATAAATCGGGCGCCTGCAAAAGTTCAATCGGCGCTCCTCGAGGCAATGCAGGAACGTCAGGTCACGTTGGGGGATACAACCTACCCCCTGGATGCGCCGTTTTTCGTTCTCGCCACTCAGAATCCTATTGAGCAGGAAGGAACGTATCCGCTTCCCGAAGCACAGCTGGATCGTTTTATTATGAAGCTTAAATTAACTTATCCAACTTTCGAGGAAGAGATCGGTATTGTACGGTTGGTCGGAATAGAGAGAGATATTCCTGTAAAGAAGGTCCTCAGCCGCGAGCAATTGGCCCGGCTGAGCCGTGCCGCGGAGAGTATTCAGGTTGACAGCAGGATCGAAGAGTATATAGTCTCTCTGGTCTCAATCTCCCGTGAAGAGGATAGGTCAAAGGCGAATTTTGTCAAGTATATAGAATACGGAGCATCGCCAAGAGCCTCTATCTATATCTATCGTTGTGCCAAGATAGAAGCCCTTTTCGATGGAAGGGAGTTTGTCATTCCGGAGGATGTGAAGGCAGTTGCTCATGATGTGCTTCGTCATCGCATCATCCTCACCTACGAGGCGGAGTCAGAGGAACTCTCCACAGACAATGTTGTGGAAGAGATCCTGGGTTCTGTCGACGTACCTTAAGGGTTTGAGCCGTTATAATGAATAGCGCCTATTTTTTCAAACAGGTCAAACGCATCGAGCTTGTCAGTACGCGATTGGTGGAGAGCCTTCTAAGCGGAAATTACCGTTCTGTTTTCCGGGGAACGGGCATTGAGTTCGATGAGGTGAGAGAGTACGTACCCGGTGATGATTCCCGGCTGATCGACTGGAACGTAACGTCCAGAATGGGAACGCCGTATACCAAGACATTTCGCGAGGAGAGAGAGCTTAACCTCTTCCTGATGGTGGATATTTCAGCTTCTCTTCGATACAGCTCCGGCGAAAAACCTAAAAACATAGCCGCTATTCAGATATTTTCGTTTCTTGCCGTGTCCGCTGTGCTTAATAACGACCGGGTGGGAGCTATTTTATTCTCGGACCGAATTGAACGCTGGGTAACACCCGGGAAGGGGAAAAAGCACGTGCTCAGCCTGTTGAATTATCTCATAGGGTGTCACCCCCTTGGGAAAGGCACCGATCTGTCGCTGGCCATTCGAACCGTGGCTGAGTCGCTGAAACGGCGGGGAATCTGTGTGCTTATCTCCGATTTTAAAACGGAAAGCTATTGGGATGAATTGAGCCATCTGGCGAGAAAACACGACGTGATTGCCGTAAAGCTTTTCGATGCTGCGGATTATGAATTTCCGGAAGTCGGTGTTGTGGAATTGGAGGATCCGGAAACAGGGGATGCGATGCTGGCTGAAGGATTTTCTATGAATTTCAGAAGGCGGTACCGGCAATTCTGGGAAGATCATCATTACCAATGGCTCGAGCAGTGTCATAGGAGGGGTGTTGAGACTGTGGAAATAGGGACGTCCGACGATCCGGGTATGAAGCTGGTCCGGTTCTTTCAGAGGAGAAAAAGAGGGTGA
>CBDUZM010000397.1:0-3757 GCA_965371685.1 uncultured Spirochaetaceae bacterium
GTACAAATTAGAGGATTAGACTTGGCCTTGATGATCTTCTTATCTTTGGTCTCTACTTCGACTTCATAAAAAGTATCCCTATCTGTAGTAATCCCCCTGATCCGGTCTAAACTTGAATCTCCACACAACCCATTGCTATTAACTGGATCAGCCTGCGCATCCCTGATAGCTATACTCTCTATTTGACCTGCCTGCGAAACATCCACAGGGTCATTACCCCAATCGGTGAGCGAGATTTTAATATCGAAAGGTTCTTCTCTCTTTATTATTGAGGGGACAGTTATAATACATTTTTCCAGCGGCCCCGGAACAACAGAACATATAACCGGTGAACCGGATACCTGGACAAAATTACCGCTTCCGTCTGTATCGGCAAAAGCTGAAAACCAGATCCTGTCTTTCTCCGCCCACGGCTGTACAAGAGCCCCCTTCTCGCCAAAAGCTGTGTCTCCATAGGTAATAATGATCTTATCTCCTGCGTACAGGGATTCATTCTCGACCGCAGCTGTTATCCACCAACTCCAATTATTATAAGGACCGAGTAAATTTTGACTGCCGCGGTGATATAAATAGAGATCGGCTTTGCCTTTACTATCTATTTTGGCGGTTGTATTGCATTTCTTGTATCTGCAAATCTGCCGTTTCTCCCCTTTATATATCTCGAAGTCTCCTCTGGCGTAAGGAACAGCCGGTTCACCCCAGCCCATATTCGGCAGTCCGATCTTCAATACACCACCGGCCGGCATACCGGTATCTCCCACAACATAGGTCATCCGGATCGTAGTATATGTACACGCACGGAACACTCCCGCCGGCGAAATATGGAAAGAGCCGTATTTTTGATTTACCGGACAGGACAAAATTAACCTCGTATGGCTTTTCTTTTCATTTCTTGAGGCGCTCAGCCTGCCGGGCAACCTTTTTATAGGCGGCCGCATAAAGAGCGATCGATTCCGGCCGGTCGTGTTTGAACCAGGGGATGCCGACCACGTACTGCGCAATCCGCTCGGACACTGGCAGCGAACCTTTCGGCTGGCGCACGTCCCGGCTGCTGAAGGCGATTCGCGTCGGCTTGCCGTCGCCGAAGATGTCCGCTTCATTGAAGACGGGGTGCAGGTGAAGCGGAAAATTCACACTGCGCCCCGCTACGTAAGCGCCCTCCGCGCGGAGCGCTTCGATGAAACGGTTTACCGGCAGACCGCCGAACGTCTCCGGATCGTAGTGTCCCAAAGGATAGAACCAGCCGCCCATTGTGCTGCCGGTATCCGGCTGCACACGGACCGGTCGAAGCCCCGGCACGTCAGTTAGGAGATCCCAGAATCGGTTAACCGCGTTCTGAATCTCCGTAATTCGCTCCGGATAGTGACGCAGCTGAACCCGGCCCATAGCTGAGCACATCTGGTTCATTCGAGCTTTCAGTCCGCCCAGCGGGACGGCCGCGGCAAACCCGTCGGCCGCGGAAGTTTCTTTTAAATAGGGTATGGTCAGTACCTCCTTGCCCCGCACGTAATGGGCGAAAGCGACCGCCCGTTCGTATATCTCCCGATCCTCCGTGCACAACATGCCCGCTTCCCCGATCGCAAAGCTCTTGCCGGACATCAGCGACATCCCCGCCACGTCGCCGATTGTGCCGAGCATTCGCCCCTTGTACTTCCCGCCCTGGGCATGCGAGACATCCTCGATAACCTTCAGGTCATGCTTTCGGGCGACGGCCATAATCGGATCCATATCACAAGGATGGCCGGAATAATGGACAACGACGATTGCCCTGGTCCTCGGGCTGATATGCCGCTCTATATCCTCCGGGTCGATACAGATCGTCTCCGGATTGATATCGGCAAAAACCGGCGTAGCACCGAGGAGGAAGGACGATGTCACACTGGCCCAGAGTGTAATGCTCGGACATATTACTTCATCCCCGCGCCCGACGCCCGACGCATACATAGCAACCAGCAGGGACAACGTACCGCTGCTGTGTCCCAGAGCATATTTCACACCAAGGTATTCGGCGAATTCCTCCTCGAACTTCCGGGTTATATCCAGCCCCGACATGTTGCCCGCCCGAAGCACCTCCAGGACCGCCTGTTCGTCCTCTTCGGTGACAATCGGCCAGTGAAAGAGCTCGGGTTCAGCTTTCGTCACCGCTTTCGGCCCGCCGAAAATTGCTAGCTCCTGATCGATATTCATGCTTTTCCCTTTTCCCGGAAACCTTTGCAAAGCTTTATGGTTTTACCTTCCCAGGTTATTAAGCCTTCCTGTTTCAGGTGCAGGATAAGGCGGGAGAAGGTTTCGGGAATGGTCCCGATGGCAGCCGCGATGTCCTTCTTTTTCATGGATATCCTGTACTCCTCTTTCACGCCGAACTGCTCCTTCAGAAACAGGAAAAACCGGTCTTCCACATCGTGGGCGGTAAGATACAGAATTCGTTCGGTCAGGTACCGCTGTTTGGCTATCAGCATCCCGATAAAATCTTTTTGGAAAGAGCCGTTGGCCAGAAGACATTCTATCTGCAGTCTGGGCAGCATGAGAACAAGGCTTTTTTTTAACACCACAGCACTGACAGGATAGGTGTTTTGCTCGAAGAGAATGACTTCACCGAAGATCTCCCCGGGCCTGACGGTCTTTATTACAATTTCTCTTCCGTCCGGAGCGGATTTGTGCAGCTGGACAGAGCCCTCCGATAGTATATACATCGAGTGCCCTTCCTGCCCTTCGAGAAAGAGGATTCCCCGTTTTTCCATGGCTTTCGGGATACAGATTTCCGCCAGCGCCTTAACATTATTTAGAGAGATGCCTTTAAAGAAATCCACATCCTGTAAGAGCCTGTAAACATCCATATCCTACATTGGAATCTTACTCTTTTTTTGACCCGGGTCAATGTAAAACTCGAGAAAAAAGAGGATATTTTTGGTAAGGATCAATTTTGTGGGAGGTTGTATGAAAAGGAAAATTATCCATATAGATGATGAAAAGTGCAACGGCTGCGGAGAGTGTATTCCCAACTGCCCGGAGGGAGCGCTTCAGATGATAGACGGAAAGGCGCGATTGGTGAGCGATCTTTTCTGTGACGGCCTGGGCGCCTGTATAGGTGAGTGTCCTGTCGGCGCTATTACCGTTGAAGAGCGGGAAGCCGAGCCTTACAATGAAAAAAAGGTTATGGAGAACATTATCCGGCAGGGAGAAAGTGTGATTAAAGCCCACCTGGAGCATCTCGCAGACCATAATGAAACCGGGCTACTGAAGGAAGCTGTGACTTTGCTCGAAGAAAAAGGCATTGAAGTCGATTTCCAGATGAAAAAACAGGAACAGCATTTTGCCGGATGTCCCGGCGCCCAGGCTGTAGAGTTCGACTCTTCCCAATCGCAATCGGAAGCCGGGGGGCTTTCGAGACCTTCCGAGCTGCGTCAGTGGCCGGTCCAGATGCATCTCATACCTCCCTCGGCGCCCTATTTCAAGGACAGCGATCTTCTGCTGGCGGCTGACTGCGCCGGATTTGCGGCAGGCGACTTTCATAAAGACTACCTGAAAGGCAAACGGCTGGCTATCGCCTGCCCCAAGCTGGACAGTAATCAGGACATATACCTCGATAAGCTTACGGCGCTCATAGATTTTGCCGGCATCAAATCCATAACAGTGCTTACGGTGGAAGTTCCCTGCTGCAGGGGTCTTCTCCAGCTTGCCCGCAAGGCGGCGGCAAATGCTGAGAGGAGCGTCCCGATAAACTGGATCGAGATCAGCATCCGGGGAGAAGTGCTCC
>CBDUZM010000398.1:0-3747 GCA_965371685.1 uncultured Spirochaetaceae bacterium
GACCTGCCCATATGAATAATTTCTTCGACCTTGAAATAAGGGAAATAATAGCCAAGCCGAGGCAGAGAAAGAGGAATAGTATATGAATAATAAAATTCTTGCTTTTAACTTTGATATGAAAAGAGCAATGTGGAAGCGTACATACATGGAGACGTTATCGAAGCACCTTAGAAGCTGGGATTATAATAGCATTATTTATAAAGTTGAAAAAAAGCTCAAGTTTGCAAACCATCCGGCTATTGCCCATAAAGAGGCTTTAACACATGAGCAGATGTCTTCTTTCATAGTATGGGCACGTGATAACGATCTTGACGTTATTCCGTGTATTCAGACATTTGGCCATGTTGAATATATACCAAAAGGAGACAGATAATGATCGAAGGATTGGGAAGCACACTCAACAGGCCCGGTGTCCGGATACTGTCAGCTGACCAGTGCCAGGTGATTCACAGCACCGCACTGGATATCCTCTGGCGGACGGGCGTCAAGGTGGGTCATCCGGAGGCTGTCGATATGCTCAGCGCCGCCGGTTGCCGCGTGGATGAGGATTCGACAGTGCGGATACCGGCCGGGATGGTGGACGAGGCCTTGCTGCGAGCGCCCAGGCGCGTAACGATATTCGACCGGACAGGGAACCGGGCGATGCACCTTGAAGGGGCAAACACCTACTTCGGAACACACATCGGTTACCCGGTCATCTGGGACCACCAGACTGGTCATCGCCGTCCATTTTGCCTGGCCGATGCAGTCGACCTTGCCCGCCTGACCGACGCCTTGCCGTACATTGATTTCATAGTAACTTCCGGAATAGCCTCGGACGTACCGCGCCACCAGACCGCCTGCGTGATCTTCCGCGAGGTGGTGAAAAATACTATCAAGCCGATCGTCTTCTGCGCCACTACGGACGAAACATTCGAGGCCGGACTGGAAATGGCCCGTCAGCTCGTAGGAGGGGCCGAAAATCTCCGCCGCCGGCCGTTTATCCTGCATTACTCCGAGCCGATCTCACCACTTCAGCACAGCCACGACGGTCTGGCCAGACTGCTGGCGTGTGCCGAGACCGGTATCCCACTCGTCTATACGCCGATGCTCATGCTGGGCGCGACAGCGCCGGCCACCGAGGCGGGACTGCTCGCCGTCTGTGTCGCCGAGGAACTCAGCGGGTTGGTAATCGCACAACTGAAACAGAGCGGTGCTCCGTTTATCTTCGGCGGGATCACCACGACCATGGACATGGGCACACAGATATGCTCCTACGGTGCACCGGAACTGAACCGGATGTGTGCGGCGCTGACGGACATGGCCCATCACTACGAACTGCCGATGTTCGGCACAGCCGGCTGCTCGGACTCCAAACTCTGCGACGGACAGGCAGTCATCGAGATGTCCCTTTCGCTGGCGGCGTCGTTTCTCAGCGGGGCGAACCTTATCCACGACGTCGGACTGATGGAATTCGCCAACGCCGCCTCGTTCGAGGCGCTCGTTATCGCCGACCAGATAATAGAACTCGTCCGCGCTTCCTGGCGGCCTATCGAAACCAACGAAGAGACCCTGGCGGTGGACCTTATCGACCGCGTCGGCTCGGGAGGGCACTTCCTAACAGAGGATCACACCCTCCGCCGCTTCCGCGACGTTCTATATTCACCGCTGCTGGATCGCAGGCGGCATGAAGCCTGGGCCGCCGACGGCGAGCACTCCTTCGAGCATCGCATCAAGGAAAAGGTCGGAAAAATACTCGCCGAGTACAAACCTGAGCCGCTGGACGAGGAAGTCCGCCGAAGGCTCGACGAAGTTGCTCTGCCGACAGGGAAATAGAGTTTATAACAGCTCACTGCGGGTTAACTTTTTTCGCTGGTTTTCTCGATCCTGGCCCATGAATCCCGCAGGGGGACTATTCTGTTGAACACCGGCATATCCGGAGAGCTGTCTGACGAATCCACACAGAAGTAGCCCTGTCTGAGAAACTGGTAACGGGCGCCCGGTTTAGCATCCTTCAACCCCGGCTCAACCAGGCAGGAAGAGAGCGTTTCAAGGGAATCGGGATTCAGGAATGACATAAAACCGCCGGTTTCTTCATTGGGATTTTCCCTGCTGAAGAGCCTGTCGTATATTCGTACTTCCGCTTTTACTGCATGATCCCCCGAAACCCAATGGGAGGTGCCTCTGACCTTGCGGCCGTCCGACGACCACCCGCCTTTCGTTTTCTGATCGTAAGTGCAGTGTACCTCCGTCACCTCTCCGGTTTCCCGGTCTTTTACAATCCCTGTACATTTGATGTAGTAAGCATGTTTCAACCGTATTTCACGCCCGGGCGAAAGTCGAAAATATTTCTTCGGCGGATCTTCCCGGAAGTCATCCTTCTCTATATAGAGTACCCGCGAAAAGGGAACCATCCTTGTGCCTGCGCCGGGATCTTCCGGGTTGTTCTCCGCCTCCAGCCATTCGACCTTATCTTCAGGATAATTTTCGATGACCACTCGAAGAGGTTTCAAGACCGCCATTACCCGCGGGGCCCGTTTATTGAGATATTCACGAAGAAGATGCTCGAGAAAGGCTATGTCTACCATGCTGTCAGTCTTGGAAACACCGATTCGGCTGCAGAAGTCGCGGATTACTTCGGCGGGGTAACCTCGACGACGCATTCCGGAAAGGGTGGGCATGCGGGGATCGTCCCATCCGCTGACGCGGCTCTCCCGGACCAGGCTCATAAGTTTGCGCTTACTGAGAATGGTATAGTTGAGAGCCAGCGGAGCAAATTCAATCTGCTGCGGATGACATTGCACCTCCAGCATATCGAGAAACCAATCGTATAAAGGCCTGTGGTTCTCAAACTCGAGCGTGCATAGGGAATGAGTTATTCCTTCGATGGAGTCGGAGAGACAATGGGTGAAGTCGTAAAGAGGATATATGCACCATTTGTCACCGGTCCTGTGGTGAGATGCTTTCAGTATACGGTAGATCGTGGGATCGCGCATATTCAGATTAGGAGAGCTCATATCGATCTTTGCCCTGAGGACATGAGCGCCTTCCTCAAATTCTCCCGCCTTCATGCGCCGAAAGAGATCGAGGTTTTCATCCACCGAACGGTCACGGTAAGGGCTGTTTGTACCCGGTTTTGTCAGTGTGCCCCGGTGCTCCCTGATCTGATCGGGGGTAAGGCTGTCAATGTAAGCCTTACCTTTCTCAATTAATTGAACGGCAAAATCATACAGCTGTTCAAAATAGTCGGAAGCAAAATAAAGCCGGTCATTCCAGTCGAATCCCAGCCATCGTATATCCTCCTGTATAACCTCTACGTATTCTGTGTCCTCCTTTGTGGGATTGGTGTCGTCGAAACGGAGATTGCAAAAACCGCCATCGAATTCGGAAGCAATACCGAAATCGAGGCAGATGGCTTTAGCGTGACCTATATGGAGATAGCCGTTCGGCTCGGGAGGAAAACGCGTATGAACGCGGCCGTCATTTTTCCCTTTTTTAACATCTTCTGTTACGATGCTCCTGATAAAGTCGAGTGATGAGGAGGCGTCAGGTTTTGGTTCTTCTGTCATTACGGTTGTCCTTCCTCTATAAATAACATTTCATATCTTTTTCATCGATACCCGCGTAGAGCTCGATAAGGATTTTGGCAGGGCTTGAATTAACCTTTGTCAGGAGAATCTCTTCAACTTGAAAAAAGCCGACTGATTCTGTCATTTTTAAGGTTATTATGATCGGACGGTTATTCACCTTCCCGATAGTCACCTTTTA
>CBDUZM010000399.1:0-3746 GCA_965371685.1 uncultured Spirochaetaceae bacterium
GAATAAGGGGAAACGCCCTCCGGGACTATATCCCCATCAAGTTAAACCCAGTCCGGCGCGAGTAGAGACTCTTGATCTGATTTCGATGGAAGATCGAGAGCTCCTCCGACTTTCCAGAAAACGGCTCCTTGCCCTTTCTCTGGAGGAAATGAGAGCGATCAGAAGTGAGTGGTCGCGTTCCGGTATAACAGAAAAGAGAAAAAAGTTGGGGCTTCCGGCTGAGATTACCGATGTAGAACTCGAAATGCTTGCTCAAACCTGGTCTGAACATTGCAAACACAAAATATTCCAGGCGGTGATCCATTACACCGATGGCGAACGGGAAGAGAAGGTCGATTCCATCTTTCGCACCTTCATTAAAAAAACCACTGAAGAGCTGTCTGATAAAAAGAACTATCTCCGTTCTGTTTTCCACGATGACTCAGGGGTAGTAGCCTTTGACGAAGAAACGCTTCTCTGCTTCAAGGTGGAAACCCACAACTCTCCTTCGGCTCTGGATCCCTACGGAGGGGCGATAACCGGCATAGTAGGTGTTAACCGCGATATTATCGGCACGGGCAAAGGCGCCAAACCTATCTTCAACACAAATGTGCTCTGTTTCGGCCCCCTTGAAACATCTTCGTCCGAGATGCCCCGCGGGCTGCTCCATCCCCGACAGGTTATGGGAGGAGTACACAGAGGAATCGTGGACGGCGGGAACCAGTCCGGCATTCCTGTTGTAGGCGGCGCTTTCCTTTTCGACGACTCTTTCCTTGGGAAACCCCTGGTCTTTTGCGGCACAGGGGGCATTCTGCCCTCTTCCATAGGCGGAGAAGGGGCATGGATCGCCAGGATAGAGCCGGGCGATCTGGCTGTTATGGTAGGCGGAAGAATCGGGAAAGACGGCATTCACGGGGCAACATTCTCGTCTCAGGCTCTGGATGAAGAATCGCCCACTTCCGCTGTGCAGATCGGCGATCCGATTACACAGAAAAAGATGCTGGATTTTCTTCTCGAGGCAAGAGACCTTAAGCTGTTCAGAGGTATTACTGACAACGGCGCCGGAGGGCTCTCTTCCTCTCTGGGCGAAATGGCGAGAGACAGTAATGGGGTTCGTATAGAATTGGATTTGTGTCCGCTGAAATATCCGGGGTTAGCGCCGTGGGAGATTCTCGTCTCTGAATCTCAGGAACGGATGAGTCTGGCCGTACCGCCGGGGAACCTTGATGAGCTTATGAAGCTCGCCGGGATGAGAGAAGTGGAAGCTACCGTGGTAGGTGAGTTTACAGGTACCGGTTCGATCGAGATCTATTACAGGGGAAAAACGGTAGGCATGCTTTCATGCGATTTCCTGCACGAAGGTCTTCCAAGAATGGAGCTAAGGGCAACCTGGAAAGCACCCGAAACAGCGGAAAGATCGATCCCTTCCGGCAGGAATTTGAAATTAGACATTTTAAATGTGTTGGCGGATCCTAATGTGGCATCAAAGGAGGAACTGGTACGCCAGTATGATCATGAGGTGCAGGCCATGTCTGTGGTCAAGCCTTTCGCCGGAGTGAGAGAGGACGGGCCGGGCGACGGAGCGGTTCTGAAGCCCCGGCTCGATAGTTCCCGTGGAATCACGGTTACCCATGGGATCTGCCCGCGCTATGGCGATTACGACACCTACCACATGGCCATGTGCGCCGTGGATGAGGCTTTCCGCACGCACATAGGGTGCGGCGGCGACCCTGATCGAGCTTCCGCCCTGGATAACTTCTGCTGGCCTGATCCCATTGTTTCAGAGAGCAATCCGGATGGTGAGTATAAGCTGGCTCAACTCGTTCGTGCGGGGCAGGGACTAAGGAAAGCCTGTCTGGCGTACGGTCTTCCGCTGATATCCGGCAAAGACTCTATGAAAAACGACGCCGTGGTGGACGGAAAAAAACTCTCCGTAAGGCCTACTCTCCTTGTTTCCCTGATGGGTATTATTCCCGATATTCGAATGGCTGTCACAACCGACCTTAAAAATTCGGGGGATCTGCTCTTCGTTCTGGGAGAGAGCCGCGGAGAGCTGGGCGGGAGCTGCTTCGAAAAGCTGTTGGGTGACAGGATGGGGCCGTGCCCCAGGGTCCTCCCGTACCGGGCAATAGAATATTACAGGATGCTTCACTCCGCCATTACAAAGGGATGGATCCGTTCATGTCATGATCTCTCTGATGGAGGATTGGCAGTGGCGGCGTGTGAAGCCGCCTTTGGCGGTCGTCTTGGACTGGTTCTCGATCTGGACAATGTACCCGCTGAAGCAGACAACCTTACAAAAACAGCAAGTATAGAAACAGCGCGGCTTCTATTCTGCGAAACGCCTTCTCGTTTTCTTATCTCGGCCTCGCCCCGGCATGGCGATGCATTGATATCGTTGTTCGAAGGGCTTCCTCTACACCTGGTGGGGAGGGTTTGTCCCGACGACCGGGTGATATTCCAAAGAAGTGGTAAAGCAGCGGCAGTCCTCACACTGTCTGAAGTTGAGAAGGCGTGGAAAGGACAGTTCAAATGATAAACAGTGACAACGTGAGCACCTGCGTGTTGACCGGCTTCGGTATAAATGCCGACGATGAGCTTGTATCCGCTTTCGCTCTAGCAGGATCGCGGGCTGTGAAGGTGCACGTCAAGGACCTTATCGCTTCCCCGGGATCTTTGCAGGATTACGACATTCTGGCTCTGCCGGGGGGTTTTTCTTACGGTGATCACCTCGGTTCGGGAAGGGTTTTCGCCGGTCTCCTGAAACATCATTTAAAGGGTTCGCTTGAAAAATTTATTTCCTCCGGCAAGCTTATCCTCGGTATATGTAACGGGTTTCAGGTGCTTGTAAAAACAGGAATCCTGCCGAATCTTGCGGGCAACTGGAAACCGGAAGTTTCCCTTATTCATAATGAATCGGGTAAATTCATCGACAGGTGGGTTGGGGTGGTCTTCAATCCCGATTCACCCTGCATCTGGACGCGGGGATTGGACAGAGCAGAACTGCCCATCAGGCATGGAGAAGGTAAATTTATAGTCAGCTCCGACGGTATTCACCGTAAAATTCTGGATGAGGGGCTGGCAGCCCTCAGATACAGTCCTTACAATCCAAACGGGTCCATCGACGATATCGCCGGTATATGTGACACAAGCGGAAGAATCCTCGGCCTGATGCCTCATCCGGAAGCCTTTTTATTTGCCGAGAATCACCCTCGATGGACAAGAGAGTACATAAAAGAAGGGTGGGGAGTCAGGATTTTCAAGCAGGGTGTGGAATACGTCAGGGAAAAGAAAAGAAAATCATCGCTTTAGGACTTGACCGAATCAGCGGCATGCGAATAGAGGACTGTCTTATCTTTCCCCGTCTCTTTAGCTCTGTATAGCGCCATATCGGCTTTATTGATCATTTCTTCGATCGATTCTTCCGAGCTCTCCAACTCGGCGACGCCGATGCTGATTGTTACACGAAATTCAGCGCCGTTTCCATTATGAAAGGTCTTTGCTTTTAACGCTTTCCGGAGTTTTTCCGCCGGTATCCTGGCGTTTTTAGCATTTGTCGCCGGGAGGATGACAATAAACTCTTCCCCACCGTATCTCCCACTGACATCTTCATCCCTGAATATTTTATCTGCCGTGAACATCTCTCCCAATTCCTTTAGCACCTTATCCCCGACGAGATGTCCATGGGTATCGTTTACTTTTTTAAAATCGTCGATATCGATCATCATGCATGCAAGTTGTCCGAAATACTCTTCGAGACCAGATCC
>CBDUZM010000400.1:0-3722 GCA_965371685.1 uncultured Spirochaetaceae bacterium
TCCAGCCAGAGTCTTTTTCATTAATTCGTCCCAGTCATCGCATCCTACATAATCGGCGAATTCCGGGTGTGGGCCGAGGCCATCCGGGCAGGGAGAGACCAGTATAAGCGTTCCCCCGTCTTTGATAACAAGCTCGCCGGCGAATATCGCCTTTGACGCAAGCCAGAAATCCTCGTCTGCCCGAAAAGAGGTTATCAGTACAATATCCGCTTTTTGTGGGAGCGTCACCGAGTAGATCCGGCGCCCGTAAGTTATTCCCCTTCTGTGGGCTTTAATATAGTCACCGGCTACAACTTTGTATACTTTGTCCTCCGGAGTAACCACGGTATTGACTATGAAATCCAGGCCAACCGAATCGACCCACTTTTCCATGTTCAACCGCACCGGAGCTTTATCCGAGCCGTATGTGTTCCAGTCGACCCGGGAATAGCTTAGATGAAAAGCGGCAACCGTCTCTTCACTGGCCACCCCCGGGTAGATTATCTTCGCTCCTCCTCCCCACCCGCATTCAGGGTGAGGGATTATAGAGCCGATCCCGATCTTGAAATCCGCGTCCGCGACCCTTTTATCAACAGTTACGAGCACACCGTCCGGGGCTTTGCCGCAGCAAGTCAAACCTCGAGGATCTCTGAACTCTGAGTTGTAAAGCCTGATCTTTTCCGAAATACTGCCGGTTCTTTCCCTCATCTCCGTCTCGCTCATCGGTTTGTGTGTGCCCAGGGCGAATATTACCGAAATTTGTGAGTCTGCAACACCACCTGCATCGAGCTCGTTGAGGAGGAAGGGAATGATTTTTTTTACCGGTGTAGGCCTTGTGTGATCGTCGGAAATAATCAGCACATTCATACCGGGTTTTACCATTTTCCTCAAAGCCGGGGTTCCGATCGGTTTGGAGATCGCCTCTTTTATCAGCTGCTCTTCCGGTAGGGTAGTCTGAACATCCTTTGGAGAGAAAACACCCATTAGATTTTGGGATGGTATTGAAGCCTCAATCTTTTTTTTACCATAGGGAAGCAGAACTTTGCTCATCTGGTGCAATAAATATACCAAATTGCTAATATTGTCAATGCTCTTTTTATGGCAGCGAGGCATTGTCTTGACAGCTGTATATGAATCTGTAGAATGAGAAACAATGATAAGTAAGACACTGTTGAAAGAAAAGGTAGTGCTGGAAATCATTACCCTGATTGCTCGGAAAGTCTATCGGGACGGGCAGCGGCTTCCATCCGAACGTACTTTGAGCGAAAAGTTGAATATTAGTCGGGGGACTCTGCGGGATGCACTCGCTAAGCTGTCGGAGCTGGGAATACTGGAGATAAAACCCGGTTCCGGTTTGTATGTGAAAAAATTCAGCATGAAAAAAATACCCGCGCATGTTATACCGAAGGACTTCGTGAACACTTCGTTGGATGATATCACTTATGCCAGATTGGCAATTGAAATACCCGCTATCGAGCTGGCCTGCCGGAATATCGGTCAGCAGGATATTCAAAAGCTGGAAAAACTAATAGAAAAAATGAGCACATATACAAACGATCTATCGCAGTATATGAAGTACGATATGGAATTTCACAGGAGCATTATTAAAGCGGGAAAAAACAAGGTTTTGCTCGTAGCGTTCGATGCCATACACGATTTTCATATATACTCACAGATTTTTGTGATGGAGGGCGCTACAGAGCACCACCGGTTGATATTGGATAGTTTGAAGAAAGGGAATGTGAAGGCAGCTCGAAAAAATATGAAAGAGCATCTTGATGACATGGAAGGGTATATCCATTTTAAATGAAAAAATATGTTCCTGATCCCGCAGATTTAGCTACCATATACAGCGGACCGACGCGTGTATGGATTTCCGGTCTATCCATTGTAAATCCTCATGAGTCATTTAACCTTCGGGTTTCTCTGTTGCGATCCGATGGATATCTGGCTGAAGATTTCGAAGGCGAGTTGCTGGTTACAGATAATTCCGGAATCGAAGGAGTCCCTGAAAGGCTGGCATTTTCAAGGGAAAATCAAGGCGCCCTGCTTCTCGATGGCTGCTCTGTTTCCGGGGAAGGGATTCATGGTTTTCGGGTATCTCCGATAAAAGGTTCATTTCCTACAGGTCACTGCCATCCCATCTGGGCGCGAAGTGGATTTCCATACCGCCTGTTTTGGGGAGACCTGCATGTACACAGCGTATTAGGGAAATGCGGGACCCCCCATCTACCGAAGCATCCTAATTTCGGCTATTGGTACGCGCGGGATATATTCTGACAAGATTTCTGCAGCATTACCGATCACGCCAGTAAGCTTGATGAGGAAAGCTGGGAGCAGGTGAAGTCTTCGGCTGAACGCTGGCATACTCCCGGCGACTTTGTCACCCTTCTCGGATTTGAAGGAGACTACGACGGAGAGGACGGAGGCCATTTCAACCTGTACTTTCCATCGGATAAGGGTCCGTACAGGAATTTCAAGCGGAATGCCGGCGGAACGCTCGATACCGTCTTTCAATTCGCCCGGGAGCACAAAGCCCTGGCTATCTGTCATCACACAAGCCGTGAAAAGTGCGGGAGAGATTTCGCGAAGAGTCATTTTGGCGGACAGGACGTCGAGCCGGCGATGGAGGTCTACTCGCAGTGGGGCTCTTCCGAGGAATATGCCAGTACCCGACCGACCATCGAGGGGCGTCATCCGGCGCCCGGGCACTACTACCGGTATGCCTTGAAGCACGGCTTCCGTCTGGGTGTTGTGGGCGGTTCGGACAGCCACTGCACTATTCCCGGCGGCCCGGTTCCCATGATCTACTCGCATTGGGGCGGCAAGCAGCTCTTTCCCTATCCCGGAGGAGTAACCGCGGTATATGCCCGCGAACTTACACGCCGGAGCCTTTTCGAAGCACTGCGGGCCAGACGCTGCTATGCTTCGAGTTTTGAGAAGATCCTTGTCTGGATAGAGGCGGAAGGACAGCCAATGGGATCTGAAATTGAAGCATCTTCTGTAAATATCGAGATTTTGGTTTCCTGCACTCACGTGCCTCTGATCGAAGTGCTGATGGTTAAAGACGGCGAAGCAGCTGCACGCTTCGGTGATTTCGGGGAAGAACGGGGTTTTAATGACGGGCGGAAGACATTTCACCTTACCTGGCATGATAAGGATTTCTCAAGGGAAAGCAGTTATTACGTTCGCGCTACCCAATTTGATGGAGACACGGCCTGGTCGAGTCCGATCTGGATCCGCCCAGGGTGAATCGAGGGGGATACGGACCGTACCAGTCTATGATTACTGCAATGAACCAGGTATGAAAAGGGATATTCAAGTTTCTTTTGCGTTCTGGTATAATAAGCAGCACAATATCTCGAGGATTTAGATGACCGGCGATGATAACCTAAGAAACGGAAACCCACGACAGGGAGGACAATAGGGCTGAGTTGGCGACAATTGAATATACAGTTAATATTTGGAAAGAGTGGAAGCAATTTATCGCGCATGCTATGCCCCTGGATGTCATGAGTTCGGGTCAGACACCGGAGGAAGCCCGAAAAGCCCTGGATGAGGCTGTTCATCTTTTCCTGGGAACCGCCCTGGATACTGGTAAACTAGATGAGGTTCTTGAGGAAGCCGGCTACGAATACAGAGAAGGAAATTGGGAGGGGCCTTCCTGGATAGCAACTGAAAAGCACTCTACAGCTGTTGGCGTTTAAACGCGATGAATATTTTCGTCTGTTAAAAAAGTGACT
>CBDUZM010000401.1:0-3718 GCA_965371685.1 uncultured Spirochaetaceae bacterium
GGAAATAATGGATGCCTCGAAAATAATAATGCAGGAAATACCCGGCGAGGCGGAAGAAATAATTAAGGTGGTATATAAAGGAGCGGAAGAATGACCGGATGCCTTACTATAAATGTTGACGGCGCCTATTCGTATTACAGGCGGGGGAAAAGAGAGGAATTCCCGCCGGATTTGAAGCCTGATTCCGGTGAAGGCTGGATATCCTTCAAGGATGGAAAGCTGACAGACGGCAAACCTTCAAACTTCGTAGGATGGAAGGGGGCCTCCCTTGGTGAAGAAGGGGTGGATATCCTGATAAACTTAAAGAAGCTTTATTTTATTGACAGGGTGATTCTCACACAAGAAATAACCAGATGTATGGATATAGAGGAAGCGAGAAGCATAAGTTCGAGTGCTGTGAGCGAAGTATCTGTTTATACGAAAAGGGGAAAGGAAGTTTTCCAGTTATGCGGCTTGACGCGGGAAAGGATTCCCAATGAACCTATTTTAGATGAAGAGCTCTCCATAGAATTAGGTGTTGAAGCGGATCACATTCTCGTTCATCTGGCTTCATTCCGGAAGGACATCCTGATTAAAGGGCTGGACATATGGGGTTCGGACCCTGAACCGTATCTGTTTCCCGTGCCTCAGAAAATAATCGAGGCGCCCGGAGATTTCAATGTAGCCAATCTGCTTAAAGTTGTGTGCGGAAAGGGGGCTTCCGGGGATACGCTTTTTTCCGCCGAGCTTTTTATTGCAAAGATGGAAGAAGAGGGACATACACGACTTGATGTTACAGAGGATACCGGTGATTTTTCCAAAGCTCTTGTATTGGGCAGGCCGGGGGAATGTGGGTTTTTGGATAAGCAGGAACTCGACGGCCATCTCAAAGAGGAAGGATACGTACTGAAAATAACGGGAAACGGCATTTTCCTTACTGCTCCTGACAAAAGAGGGCTCCTCTACGGAGTTGAGACGCTGCTTCAATTAATCCGGGCAGGAGATACGCTCCCAAATTTGACGATAAAAGATTATCCGCGTGCCAAATTTCGGGGTGTTCATCTTTTTATGCCGGCAAGAGAGGACATACCCTTTTATAAGCGTTTAGTTAGATACGTGCTGGCGCCCATGAAGATAAATACTGTATTTTTGCAGGTAACTTCAGGCATGGAGTTTGACCGGAGGCCCGAGATAAACCGTGCATGGGAGAAAGCCAACCATAAAGTCAAGCAGGGAAAGGCGCCTTATTTAGACCATGGCGAGATATGCAGAGGGAGCTATCTTACAAAAGAGGAAGTACGGGATTTAGTGAATTATACCAGGGAATATGGTATGGAGGTCATACCGGAGATCCAGTCACTAAGCCATGTGCAGTATCTTACACTGACGTATCCCGATATTGCCGAGGATAAGGAGGAGGAATATCCGCACTGCTACTGTCCTTCAAATCCTGAATCCTACAAGATTGTTTTCGACATGATCGACGAGATTGCAGAGGTTTTTAAACCGGCTTATGTAAGCATGGGACACGATGAAGTATACGCACTCGGTCAATGCCCCGAATGCAGGAAAAAGTCTCAAGAAGAGCTCTTTACCGGCGATGTTATCAGGATCTATGACTATCTGAAGAAGAAAGGGCTCAAGATGATGATATGGGGGGATATGCTCCAGCCGTTCCGGTGGTACAGCACACCAAAGGCGGAGATCCCGAAGGACATTATTTTACTCGACTTTGTCTGGTACTTCCGCACTGACGAGGACATTGAGGACAGACTGCTTGCAAAAGGTTTCAAGGTAATCATGGGCAATCTTTACTCCTCCCATTATACGAGGTTTAACACACGCATTGCCAAAAAAGGAATGATAGGAGGAGAGGTGTCCACCTGGACAGTAACGGGTGAATACGAGTTGGGGAAAAAGGGGAAAATTTATGACTTTATATATACAGCCAATATGCTCTGGTCCGGCCATTACTGCGAAAATTTGAGATGGAGCTATACCCGGCAGATATCCGGAATAATGCCGTTTCTCAGGGAGAAGTTGAGCGGCAGTGAATTCCCTTCCCTTAAGAAGAAAGGAAAGTTTATGCCGGTAAATTTACAAAGCGTTTTCAATGCCGCCCTTGTGGATGAGAGTGGAAGCAGGGGGGGATTCAACTTTTTAACCCTTCCCGCGGGCAAGGTAAGTTTACGGGGTATTGAATTCAGCACGGGCGGGGGATTGATAGTGGTGGAAAGTGAGAATACGAGGGAGAAGAATTATCCATCGGTAATCGAAATTCCTGTGGCTCGCAAAATGGACAGCCTTATATTTCTCCATAGTACGGCGCCCAATGCAGGATTCAGGCCCGCTTTTTCAGGATATGCGGGATCGAGAGAGGCCGCCGGTTTATACCAGGTTATATACGAGGACGGCACAACAGAAGAAACAGTGATCGATCAATCGTGGAACATAGGGGAATGGAGTCGGCGGTACGGAGAAGCGGCAAGATCGAAATCCCGCCGCCACGACGGATACTTCTGCCCCTACAGGGCGGATCCTTTCTGGGAAGGAAAAACGCCGGACGGCAGAAACATCACTCTTTACGGATATGAGTGGATCAATCCGCATCCCGGGAGGGGCATTAAATCGGTAAGGCTGAAAGCGGATGGAGATTCGGCTATTATACTCTCGGCAATAACCGGAGTTTGCCTTTAATCTGCGTTTGTGGACAACGTTTATGGGCAACCCGGCAGGAGGTTTTATATAATAATGAAAGCGAAATCTGAGAAGAACGTGCTAAGAGCAGGGGCCGGCAAGATCAAAATTACACCCCCTGTAAAAATTCCCATACTGGGACATCACCAGCGTATATCGGAAGGGATTCATGACGATCTTTGGGGGAAAGTTCTGGTATTGGAGAAAGGCGGTGAAAGAGCGGCTCTCGTAGCTCTGGACCTTGTATGGCCCATGCCTGAGGGCTATTATGTGAAAATCCGGGAGGGAGTGGAAAAAGCGACCGGCATAGAGGGTTCACGTATAATGGTGAGCTGTACGCATAACCATCAGGGACCCACGCTTGTAATGAGTAAAAAGTTTCCAATGTCCTTAAAGAAACAGCAGGAGATTATAATTCCCTGGATTGAAGAGCTTCCCCGTAGAATCGGCGAGGCTGCTCAAGAAGCTGTCGCAAAAATGAAACAGGTAAATCTATTTTTCGGGAAAACCCTGATAACGGGACTCTGCTATAACAGAAGGAAATCCACTCCCGACGGGATCGCCTCCCTCTGCAATGTAACGCCTGAGAATAAATACTACTTCGGCGATACACCGGTTATGGCTCGAAGCATAAGGGAAAAATACATTAACTGGGGTATGTCCCCTGAGGAGGCTGAGCAGTATGCTCCCCTAGGTATCCCGGATGGACCGATCGATCCTGACCTGGACGTAGTAACCGTAAAAGACCAGGATGGGAACCCGATAGCTGTTTTGACGAACTTCGCCTGTCATGCTGTGGCCTGCAGTCCGCCGATCCCCGATCTTATTTCGGCAGGTTTCCCTGGTTATACGGCGGATTTCGTCGAGGAAGCAACCGGCGCTGTCTGTCTTTTTACAGCCGGTGCAGGAGGCGATATACGCCCTTACCGATCTCTACCGAAATTTGAGGAGGCTGAAAGGATTGGATTAGCCCTGGCATCGGGGGTGCTGAAAGCGATGAGGGAGTCCGAAGCGATTGAAGATCCTGACTTGAGAGTGCTTA
>CBDUZM010000402.1:0-3714 GCA_965371685.1 uncultured Spirochaetaceae bacterium
CGGGTCTATGCCGGGATGGCGGAAAAAATTCTGATCTTCAAAAAGACAAACAGCCCGGATAAGTTTGTCGGGAATCGGTTCCTCACTGTCAAGGGGTACGCACCACTGTTCCCGGTTGTTCAGATAGACTTTGAGGAATCGGCCATCCCGGTCTTCGACTACCAGGCTGTAATCGTCGGGAAATGACCGATCCCCACCGCCAATTAAAAGAAAAGCGCCTATCGACAGGGAAAGCGTCCAGAGCAGGGACAGTACAAATCCCCTCCAGGGGAAATGTGAAAAGCTGATCCTGCCTTTCAATCTCGGCCTTCCACCCTTACGGTTCTGCCCGGAAATAAAGCCCTGAAATCATGCCTGTACATGGCTTCGCAGACCGCCGGGGGAAGATGGAAGCTCCCCTCTGTTACGGCCTGCAGCTTCATGACAAAATCCAGGGTTTGTGTCTTTCCGGGCATGTCGAAGAACCAGGATATCCTGTCATCCCGGATATCCATGTATTCCTCCGCGCCCAACCGGAAATTTTTCATCCATTCCGGATATGCCTCGCCTGTAAGGCGCAGATTCTCGATCTCCCATCCGGAGGGAATGATCTGGGTAAGGGCCAGCTCTTCGAGGTCTATCCTGTAGGATGCAGTCTTATTAACCCGGAAACGAGCCCAGAACGTGTTGCCCTGCCGGATGGCGTTAGGCCCGATGGTCGAGCCGTTCTCATCGTAAAAGATAAGGGACAATCCAAGATTCTCCGTCACTTTCCCCTCTTCGGAAATCAAGGGAACGCCTTCCCACTCCAGTGTCATGTGAACCCTGCGAAGAGTGGTTTCCTCGTCGATGGACACAATTAGAGACTTGCCGAAGCCCTTTTCAATCTCCTGCTTGTAAGCAAAATCTTTCGTGGAGAAGGAAACGATCTCTCCATCCGGATGAATAATCCTGCCCTTCAACAGCGGCTGCTCCTCTCCCTTCTCGTGCCCGATATACTTGCCCACGGCCAGGAGAGAGTAGCCCAGCGTCTGCGTGCTGTACCAGTCATCCGAACCGAGCCGTTCGGCAATTTCCTCGTAGAGCTTATCGGCGGTATCCCACAATGAGAGCTGAACCGCCATGTCCAGAATTATAGCCCTGTCCCTTAAAGCCGACCCGTAAGTGCCCGCGAACTCGCTGTAAGGTTTGACCGAGAGCCCGGCGCCCGCAAGAATAGAATCCGTCGTCTCCCTCATACCGGTAAGCTTATAAGCGGCGGCAAGCAGCCATTTCTGCGGGTTGCTCATTTCATGCAGATGGTTCTCCTTCAACAGGTTCATGGGGCCGTAGGCGGGTTTGCCGGCCAGGGCGAGGAGATAGATGCGGTACACCCGGGTCATCAGGTCGTCTGCCGTCGAAAGAGCTTTGGAGTTCTGAAACAGGAGCCACCTTTCCTTCATGTCCTGCGGCACGGGGTATCCCTGCTTTTCCGCTTCCAGCATAAAATGTCCCGCGTAGTTGGTGCCCCAGATTGAAAGACGACTCGAACCGGGCCAGAAGGAAAATCCTCCGGATGGAAGCTGGAATTTACGGAGCCGGTCAATACCGGCATTGATATTTGCATCTATCGCTGCTTCATCCCTGCCGCCCGTCTCGACTACGTCCTTCAAATAGAGCTGGGGAAATACCGCCGATGTGGTCTGCTCGATACAGCCGTAGGGATAATGGATGAGCCACCTTAAGCGCTTGTTCAGATCCAGATCGCCCCTCCTGGAAACTGAGATACGAGCCCGATTTGTACCGTCCATTCCATCGTCCGGTATGCGAAAGACGACACGGGCGCCGGGTTCTGTCGCCTTTCTATCTATTTTATATAGAGGCGGTGAAGAAGCACGGACGTCGATATGGGTAACACTTTCTGAAATTCCGTAACGGCTCTCGGCCGTAATGGTTATTTTCGCCTTGCCAACGGCGGCAAGGGTCGCCAATCCGAATTCCAGCTCTCTTTCCTCCACACTATTAAATATGAGCGTCGCCTCTTTACTTCCTTCCACTGTGACAGGCCCTTCCGATTCTATACGCACTGTCACCTTACCGAGCTGTTCCTTCAAGGCGAACAGAGTGACCGGAATCCGTATTTCCTCCGCAGGTCCTAAAACTCTCGGTAGAGTTGGAAGAAGAATCAAGTCGGAACGGACAGGAACTGTCCTATCCTCGCTTCCATAGCTCTCTCCCGATGCTGAAACAGCCATAATCCGCACCGAACCCATATAGTTGGGCATGGTAAAGTCTACCTTTGCCTTTCCCCTTTCATCCGTAAATGCGGGTCCGTAAAAGAGTACCACAGGCGGGAAACGCTTTTTATCCTTACCCCCCGGCTCTTCCCTTAAAAACTCTTCATCCCCTCCCCCTACGGAGAATGTTTTAAATATATCACCCTTGTGAGCGCCTATTACCTGGGAGAAGAGATCATAGCTTACCACTCCCAGCCGCTGTTTCGCGTAAAACGCCTTCCAGGGATCGGGCGTGGCAAAGGCTGTTATATCGAGAAGACCTTCATCCACAACAGCGAGGGTGAATTGGGTTGGTCTCCTGTCCTTTGTCTGCAGCACTACCTGGAAATCTTCGTTTGGAGATATCTCGTCGGGAACGGTGATTTCCAACCCTTGCCGGGTGGATTTCTTTTCCACGTTCAGGGGTATCACGCCGTACATCCTGATTGGACGGTCGTTCAGAGTCTGCGCGTGGGGCTGAATCAGGGACACCGTCACGTAAGCGTTGGGAACCATGTCGTCGGTAATCGATATGGATACACTTGTCTCCGACTCCTGCAGGGGATACCATTCGGCGGAGAGGATATCGTATGCCTTCTCCACAGTAACGAGCAGCTTTCCTTCCTTTGAGGACGGAAAGCTTATAATCGCCTTATCGCCGGGGTGGTATACTGTTTTATCCGAGTTAAGAACAATGTTCCCGCCATCTTCTCCAACAGAGGCCTGTTGTCCCCATCTGGAAGCCCTGAAGAAGAATCCGGCGGTGTGGCCTCCCTCATCCTCCACTTCCAGAAGATATTCCCCCCGGGCTTCCGGTTTGAATTCTATAGAGGAAGGGCTTCCCCGCGATATGACAACACCTTCATCCACAAGCTCTGTTTGAGTGTCACTCTTGTACCTCAATCGAAAATCAGCATGAGAATCGTACTCCCACCACCAATAAGCGGTATTCTTGTATATGCGGTAACTAAGCGATCTTCCCGAAACGGCTCTTCCGTCAGTACCTGCGACTATGTACGGCACTTTTAATGCGCTCCCTATCTGGGCGTACCCCCATTTCATCTCAGGCTTTTCGAGCCCCACATAAGCTGAATAGGCCTCCACCGGCAGGGACAGCACCTTCCTCACAGCCCTTCCTCCCTTCTCGAAGACCCGGGCTGTAAGAACGAGTTTGAGAGCCGAAGGCGCACCGGTAAAAGGGGGCAGGTACCATGAAATATTCGCCTTCCCCTCTTCGTCCAGGCGCCCCTCGAAGATGATGCTCTTTGCAGGTTTATAATCCACCGCTTCGTTGGTAAAGCGAAAGCCGGGGTATCCGGGAAAATTACACTCCCGTGATTCCAGGGAAGCCTCTACCGAAGCTTCCAGATTCGCGGCGGGAGCGCCAAAAAGATAGGTTGACTCCAGGCGCCCTGAAAAATGGCGGTCGCTGCTTTCCAGTTTTTCCTTTTCCGATGTCAACAGAACCTTAAGCCGATAA
>CBDUZM010000403.1:0-3713 GCA_965371685.1 uncultured Spirochaetaceae bacterium
CGCAGCAGGATACGGGAGAGAGAGCTCATTATTTCATCCTGCGAACGTACTCCCGGCGCGAACCGGTTTATCCAGCTCCGGGACACTTTGCAGACTCTCGGCATGGAAGCATCGGAGACGGATAAAGAAGCCTGGAGCCGCGCCTATTCCGATCTGAACAGCCGTTCATTGGCGAAGATTCCGGAATTCCCCTCCGTCCGCAGAGTACTGGCGGAGCTCAAAACCGCCGGTCATCCCCTTTACGCCGCTTCCGGAATTCTCGAAGAGGAATTCTTAAGAGAGATCTCCAAGCGAAAGCTGGGTGATTATTTCCTCGAGATTAAAGGAGGCGATAAGCTCGGCTTCCTAAAAGAGCTTATAAATAGAAGCCCGGGTGCTGTTTTATTTGTAGGCGATACAGGTTACGATGAGAAAACAGCAGAAGAAGCGGGTACACTTTTCTACCGTATTGCCTGCAACCGGGACTTCGAAAACCTTCCCCGATTCATCCTCCGGATAGACAGCGAAGAGGGGACTTAAACTGCCTTCAAGGCGTATTTTGATATGGAAAGCGGCACATCCGGTGGTTGTGAGGCAGCTTTAGTTAACAAACCATCCGAATTAAGATACGATGCTGAAAGAGCGGCAAATAGCGTCAGGAGCTTTCACAGAAAGGGATGCATGTTTTAACAGATTATGTTTTAGTTAAACAGAGTTGGTTGGCAATATGAGTGATGCAGAGCAT
Source organism: uncultured Spirochaetaceae bacterium (assembly GCA_965371685.1). GTDB lineage: Bacteria > Spirochaetota > Spirochaetia > SZUA-6 > CAZLRN01 > CBDUZM01. Next base: position 725 of record CBDUZM010000403.1, read on the forward strand.
AAAAGGTCTATTAAGCTGATGCTCAACGGGCCAAAGCATGACATCCTATGGCCCGTCACCACAGGCATACCGTTTGCCAAAGCTACGGCTGCAGCCGACACACCGATGAAGCTTCTGGATCCTTATGGACAAGATATGCCATGTGACACAAGGCCGCATGTCCTATGGCCCGATGGAAGCATCCGATGGCTCACCATCAACACAGTCACTTCCATGAAGAACAGTGGAAAGAGCTACACTCTCTGCATCGGCAGAAGCCATCAATGCCCGGCGAAACAGATGGAGCTCGATCAACGTATCGGCAGTCTATTTGTTCGGACAGGCAATTTTTCGATGGTGATACCTCATCAGCAGCCTTTTGCAGTCGGGGCCATTCGTCTGGGTGACAGAGAGCTTCTCCCTCGATGTCTGGAATCTACCGTAGAAGAGATCGATGGCGCCATTCATACACAAACAATCCCTGAGCTCATGGACATCGAACACATCAGTCCCATGAAAATGCAAATACGTTTAGAAGGCATCTATGAAGGGAAACCATACGCCTATGCATATCGATATCGAATCAGCCTGTACTCCGGTCTGCCGCTGATTCGCGTCGAACACACTATTACCAACCGATGCCCCTATCCTGGAGATCGGCATCTTCGGAATGTTAATCTCATCCTCCATCTTTCAGAAAGGGTACCAGAGATACAGTTCTCCCCGGGCTCGGGCTCAAGAATTCATCAATGTGATGCCGACGAATACACCCTGGACGGTGTTCTCTGCAAAGGGAGGTACGACGGAACGGTGAGTATCCCGTCCTGTGTTTCCTTCTGCATCGCCGACTTTTGGCAAAAATTTCCTAAGAGCATCAAGATTTCTGAAGATACACTAATGCTTGGGCTTTTGGATGATACCTCACAACAGGGAATCCCAATGGCTCAAGGAGAAGCGCAGACCCATGAAATCTGGTTCTGGTTCGGCCCGGGGGCGCCTTCGTCGGATCATATGGCATCGCTCGTGAACCAGAGACCAATCCTCCATTCATCACCGCAAGCCATGTGTTCGAGCGGCGCCCTTGGTGAGCTGCAGCCGTATGATTCTCCTGCAAATCTACGTTACGAGAACGGTGTCGAGAAAGGCCTTCAGACTATTCTAGGGCATCGGGAAGAAAAAGGAGAGTTTGGATACAGGGATTACGGTGATGCTCGTTACGAAATGCTATCGGAGGCGTGGCTCAATGGCGAGTACGATTGGGCTCATGCGTATTTCCTTCACTTCGCACGAACGGCTGACCGTAGGTATCTGGATCTGGCGATTTCTTTCGCCCGCCACATGATGGATACGGATATCATTCACTACAAGACGTCACCGTACGATCACATTATAGGCGCCCCTCACTCGCATTCGACGAATCATACGGCAGGAGATGTCGACCTGGGGCACGCCTGGGTCGAAGGCCTGTTCGACATCTCCGTCTTTCTTGATGACACGAAGGCATGGGAGCATGCGACAGCAATGGCGGACTTCTTCCTCCGATGTGTCTGCAGGCTCACTCCTCCTAAATACAGGGATCGACCGGGCGCTCGTCGCCCAGGATGGGGCCTGATCGCGCTGACATATGCGTACGAGCATACACGAGAAACAAGATACCTCGATGCGGCGCGGAAAATCGTAGAAATTTGTGAAATTGAGCAGGAGGACAACGGCTCATGGGTTTATCCGGGAGGAGGGCTGGACGATCCGGGATATCTGGTAGGCAAAACCTTCATGGTGGCACTCACGCTTGTTGGGCTCATGCGCTATCACCGGATGACGGGGCTTGAGTCCGTACAAAGCGTATTCCTCAAAGGCGTGGCATGGGCCGTTGACGCGATGTGGGATGAGAGTGTCGGTGGTTTCCGCTACATCGATGCACCCTTCGATTCCTTCCAAAGAAGCCCCGGATCGTCCGCCGGTTACCTGCTGGAACCGCTTTGGTATGCATACAAGCTGACCGGTGATTTGCGATACAGCTACGTAGCTTCGCGTACGTGGTGTGCCTGGCTCGAGCACAATCAGGACCTGACGCTGATGCCGGCAGAGATTCGTGACGTCGTGCATTACCTCCCTCATCATCACGACAAGGTTGACTACAAAGGCTCATTCCCGTTGTATTCTCTTCGTCCTCCTGAACCGAAGCACATCCGCAGGTTCTATTTCTTCCCCCATGGACATGGATTTGCGGTAGGACTCTTCGGCCTCATGCTCGCTACAGAAGATTGGGGCAAATCCTGGAAACGGGTCGATACCGGCCGCACGGAGCACCTCTACGCTATTGATTTCACATCGGACGAAAAAGGATTTGCGCTGGGTGAAGGCGCTGCAATGTTGAAGACCAAGGATGGCGGACGAACCTGGTCGAGTCACCGATCGCTGCGTTTAACCCTGCGCGGTGCATCCCTTCACTACTTCTATGATCTCGTCATGGTGGACGATCGTACGGGATACGCGGGAGGATACGCCGTAGTAGCAAAGACGGATGATTCCGGAAACACCTGGTCCCGCATATGGGATGCAGTCGGTGACAGCCGTTGGGACAAGCTGCCTCAATGGCGATCACTCCATGCTCTTTCTTCATCTTGCATATGGGGAGTCGGCAACTATAACCTATCGGCTACGATAGAGGAGAGGGGGAAGTCTGTTGTGCCTCGTCCCGGCGTCGGATTCAACAACCTCCACGTTACATTTATTAACGACGAAGTCGGCTTCACCAGTGATGCAAACGGAACGATACGAAAGACGGTGGACGAAGGAAGGAGATGGTCTGTGGTTGGAGAATTTCCGGACAGTGGATACTTTCCTCAAGACCGGTTGATGTTTGATGAATCGTGGGGTGTGATTCTATCTGAAAACCACAACCATGCTGAGGGTAGTTCAATGCCGGGTTTCCAAACAGTGACAGAGATTTTATATGCCGCCCTGTGGCCCTTCCTGTGGCTTGCCCTGCTTACCGTTTCAGGATCCC
>CBDUZM010000404.1:0-3708 GCA_965371685.1 uncultured Spirochaetaceae bacterium
GAAATACAAAAACCTGGAAATCCCTTATGAAAAAATAAAATTTAAAAATGATATGGTTAAGGCTACTCTTGAAGATTTTCGTAATAAAATGGCTAATATTGTTGATGCTGAACTTTCTAATACTAGTGATAAAATATCAGCAACTATTAAATTCCTGGATGAAAAAGGTTCAACAACAAAAGAAATAGATCGCGAATTCATCTTAGGAGAAAATCAATATTCAAAAGAATTTAATAAAAATCTTACAAATGTAAAAATTGGTGATGAAATGGAGACAAAATTATTTTCCAAAAATCAAAAAATAGAGGATAAAGAAATCGATTTTATAGGTGAGAAACAGAACAAAAAGATATATATTCAGGTGGCATACTTATTGTCATCCGCGGAAAAGCTAAGGAGGAACAAATGGCTGCAGCAATACCTCTTGGAGTCCAGAGTTACTGTTTCAGGGGCTTTAAGGACAACGAGACGACGGCGGAGATGGTGAAGGAGACAGGATTGTCCGGGATAGAGCTCTGCGGTGTCCATGCGGATTTTCAGAAGAGAGCTCTGTTTGAAAATTTTATCAAACCCTACAACGATAGGGGTGTAGAGATCATGAGTACAGGAGTGAACCGTCTTAGCGGAAATGAAGATCAGGACCGGCCGATCTTTGATTTCCTCAGAGCGGCGGGTGCTGAGTATATGAGCATCGATTTTGGAACGGATATCATAGAGAAGGGTTTTAAAGATGTGGAGAAGCTCGCCGAAGAGTACGACGTACATCTCGCCATACACAACCACGGAGGCCGGCACTGGCTGGGAAACAGTGATGCGCTGAGGTGGGTTTACAGAAAGACGGGAAAGCGCATCGGATTGTGCCTCGATACCGCATGGGCATTGGATTCGAGGGAAGATCCGGCGGTAATGGCGCGGGAGTTCAGTGATCGGCTCCATATTCTTCATCTGAAAGACTTTATCTTTGATAAGGCGCGCCGTCCGGAGGACGTGATTATTGGATCAGGCAATCTGGACCTCGGCGCCCTGGTAAAGGTCCTCGAACAGACAGGTTTCGCTGGTATAATGATTCTCGAGTACGAGGGGGACGTGGACAACCCGGTTCCTGTGCTTAAAAATTGTGTGTCGGTAATCATGCGAGCAGTGCTGGACAGCCCCTGACTGAGGTTAATATGGTTGTATGTTTTTACAAATCTTTTACATCTCTATGACAAATTCAGTAACCGGTCCTGGTATCCTTATTAGTAACTTTTAAGCGAAAAGGATATGGAGGAACCTATGAAAAAGCAGTATCGCATCGTTGTTCTGGCGGCGCTTCTTGCAGCCGCCGGCGGGATTTTTGCCTTCTGCCAGGAAACCGGAACCAGGGAGGAGAGGATTATGAAAGAGGCTCTAAAAGGGATCGCTGTGGGGGATCCCGCGATCTATGATAACCTCACGATCTTTCCTCTTGTCGGATTCTTGCCGTTTCAACCGGAAGGAGTAGTCACGCTCGATGAAGCCTTGAGCAGCGGCTGTCTGGTAATTGAGGAGGTGGAAGGGGGCACTGTGCCTGTAGTTCATATCAGCAATCTAAGCGAAAAAACAGTCTTCCTGATGGGAGGAGAGATACTCAGCGGGTGCAAACAGGATCGAATAGTAAGCAGAGATTTGATAATTAAACCTTACCGGAAAAAGCTTCGTGTTCCTGTCTATTGTGTTGAGCAGGGAAGGTGGACCTTTAACTCGAAAGAATTTTCCAGCGAGAAGAATCTCGGCGCTTACTGGCTGCGCAGCTCGGCCCAGGTGGGCGAGGAAGACTCGCAATATAAAATCTGGAGTCAAATTGCTGACGCGAACAGGAAAATGAATGTGGAGTCCGCCACAGGCGCCTACCAGGATGCCGTAAGGGACGGTAAAGTCGGCGCCCGGATTGAAGAGGCGGTGAAAGCGGTAAATAAGGCATTGCAATTCCCCGACAACACTGTCGGCGCAGCGGTTTGTATTGGCGATTATATTGTCAGTGTCGATTTATTCGGCGGCGCCTCTCTCTTCGAGAAATTCTGGCCGAAAATTCTCAAGTCCTCCGCCCTGTCCGCCTGTGTAAGCTTTGATGAGGGAACTGTGTTAAAGGAGAGTGTCGTTCGTTATTTAAAAGAGCTCTCTGCGATACACCCGCAGCAGAATCCCGGCATTGACCTGGGAGAGGAGCTTAGAATGGCCGGCGATTCATTTCAGGCCGGGGCCCTGGTATACAAGAAAAGTCTGGTACACCTAAGCAGCTTTGCAGACCCCCGGGATGAGCAATGACGAGAGAAAAATGGACTGCACGTCTGGGAATTCTCTTCATTCTTGCAGTGGTCGTTCCCAGTATAGCATTGGTGTTTATAGCAGTTAGAGCCGCGGGCCGTGAAGAGGCCTATATTGAGAAAAGCCTGGAGAACACCCTCCGGGCAGAGGCAACTCATCTGGTTTCCCTGGTGAAGGGGGAGCTGGCTAACATCCTTGAAGTCTTGAGGGATACAGCGCCCTCAAGACTTGAGTTTCTTTCCGGCCAAGCCCTTATCGAGTGGCAAACAAGTATTCCTCTGGTAGATATTCCTTATCTGCTTTCACCTTCCTTCGAGATCCTATGGCCCGGAGAGAGCCCGGATAATCCTTACGAAGTACGTTTTTTTCTCGAGCAAAACAGAGACTTTTTTTCAGGTAGAACCTCTATCCCGGTCTATCGGAATATCGCTGCCGTTTACAGCGACGAGATACTGGGAAAGGATTCACAGGAAAATTCCGGCTATGTCCAGCAGGCGGTGACGGAGTTTGCCCGGGATGAATCCCTGCGCAGTGAAGTCTACAAGCAGGCGGCTGAGGAGGGACAGATCGCATTGCAGAGAAATGTCATGCCCAATCAGATGGCGACGGAAGGGGAGGATGAGCTTCCCGCCTCCATTTTTGTCTCTCGGCTTCAGGGATTTCAGGAAATCGTCGCTTCCGGCGATTACGGGATAATACCAAGATTTATCCAGGACAAGCTTGTCCTCCTGTTTTGGAAAAGGGAAGGCAGCCGGGGTTTTGTAGGATGCGTCATTAACGAGGGAGCTTTTCGTAAACGTATTGTTTCACTAATGCCCGATGTCTATACGACTGTACGCATTCTTACTATCCTCGAGGAAAACGGCTGGCCGCTCATCGCTGTCGAGGAAGCCAGGGACTGGACAAGACCTTTTGTCGCCCGGGAGATATCTGAAATTCTTCCCCGATGGGAGGTCGCCGCCTATTTGACCGATCCCGAATTCGTAACCTCCCGTGCTGCACAGATAAAAAGGGTGATATGGATTCTCATCATACTTCTCTTTGTCTCCATTGCAGGCGGCGGAACGCTTGTGCTTAAAGGCCTGTACAGTGAGATGGCTCTTGCCGGGAAAAAGACCACATTTGTGGCCAATGTATCTCATGAATTGAAAACCCCTCTCACGAGCATAAGGATGTTCGCGGAAATGCTCAGAGATGGCCGTCAGCCGGACGCGGAGAAGAGGAAGAGATACCTTGAGATCATGGTATCGGAAAGTGAGAGGCTTACCCGCCTTATAAACAATGTGCTGGATTTTGCCAGGTCGGGAAAGGAGAGGGAATACCATATGAAGAGAGTCGACCTGGACCTGCTGTGCCTCGGTGTGGTTGAAAACCAACGTGTAAGGCTGGAACAGAACGGATTTTTCCTGGTATTTCGTACCG
>CBDUZM010000405.1:0-3707 GCA_965371685.1 uncultured Spirochaetaceae bacterium
TTTTATCCTGAGATCCGAAATCGTCCCCGATCCATAGAACATCGACACCATAATTAACAAGTATTGTGCCTGCATCCCACACCCAGGTGAGAAGCTTGTCGAGATAGGCATGGAGAAAATCTTTATTCAGTATCATATCCTGCATTACATTCTCCATTCCCCTGAGATACCAGGAAAGCTCAAAAAGAGTGCAAGCAACTCCGCCCATAATACCGTATTCTTTCCCATACTTTTCTATCATCTCTTTCGAAGCTTCGTACCTTCTCTCATCCTTAAAATCAGGCATTTCGAATGAATCGATATCGTCTATCCCGGCCAGCGGATGTTCCATCATCTCCGTATATTTATTGCCGGTTCCCGTATCAACCCATCCCCATTTTATACCCCATTCATCATAGTACTCCGGCGTATCCTTCAGATAGTAGCTTGTGCAGGGCCCTATCCATGTAATAAGGAAATCATGATCCATTAAATGCGGCAGATATCCGCCGTCTGCAGCGTAGAGGGACAACTTTTCCGTGTCTTCCCCCAGGTACTTTAATAGTTTTCTTTCCGCCTCCGGAGTGTACCACACATCAATAGGAACTCTATCCGGTTCTTCATGATTGATGGCGGTGAGAAACCTTTCCCTGTGAGTCATTCTGTCATCTCCTTAAATATATCTTATCTGAAATTCAAACAATTCGATATAGATTTTTATATATTTTTTAGGCGCCCCTGTTAGTTTGTGTTCGAGAATGGCTTCCTGAATATGAAGCACATGCATCGATTCCAGTATTTGGTCAATCGAAATTGACTAAAATCTTTGGTTTTGAAAAACATTTCATTCGTGGCGCTATATGTTATGTGCTTGACCCCGCAGTGGTATCCCGTCATAATCCCGGGAGTTACGGTGTGCTGTAGCCAAGGAGACCAGCGATGAGGTTCGACAACGCCGAAGACGTGATCCAATTGACGCCGGAATGGAAGGGAGACCGGTTTAACGACGGTCGCCCCAGGGTTCCGGAGGACATCCTTCGACGCATGGAGAAAGTTACCACCGAGGAAGCGTGGGCGGTTCTATGGGGTAAGGACTACAAGTATCAGTTTCAGGCAGGCTGGCAGAACATGTACCCGGACCGGGTTCTGGTCGGTCGGGCCGTTACGGCGGTCTTCGTTCCCACGAGACCGGATTTGCACAACTGCCTGATGGAGCTAGGGCACACCCGGGAAGGGAGGATTGGCGCCATGAACTCCTGGGTCATTGAGACCCTCGTCCGGGACGACGTGATCGTTGTGGATCTCTTCGGCAAGGTCTTCCAGGGCACGTTTTCCGGCGGCAACTTGTCAACGGCCATCGCGGCGCGAACCGGCAGGGGGCAAGTAATCTACGGAGGCATCCGGGACCTGCAGCAGATCCATACGATCGAGAACCTGCACACCTTCTACATGGGTAACGATCCCACGGGCATCCGGGACGTGACCATGATCGGCATGAACGTGCCGTGCCGTATCGCCAACGCTACCTGCATGCCAGGAGACGTGGTGCTCGGGACTCGGGCGGGAATCCTCTTTGTCCCGCCTCAGTACGCGGAGGAGGCCGTGGTTCACTCGGAACGTACAAGGCTGCGGGAAGTGTTCGGTCTCCAACGTCTGAGGGAACGAGCCTACACATCCTCACAGATGGACACGAAGTGGACCGACGAGATCGAGGCGGACTTCGCTGTGTGGAGGAAGACCAACACACCCGAGGAGTTCCAGCACCTCACCCTGGATGAAGAGACAGAAACAGACAAGCGCCAGGCCGACGAAGAGACCCTGTTGTAATGAGCTACAGCACACACTCGACTCCGAGCGAGCTCAAGATTACCGACATGCGGTTCGTGGACATCGTGGGCGCCCCGGGACATTGCATCCTGCTGAAACTCTACACGAACCAGGGACTCGAGGGCTACGGCGAGGTTCGTGACGGCGCCAGCCGCACCTACGCACTCATGCTCAAAGACCGCATTCTCGGTGAAAACCCCTGTAATGTCGATAGGATCTTCCGGCGAATCAAGCAGTTCGGCGGACCCGCGCGACAGGGCGGCGGCGTCTCGGGCATCGAAGTGGCCCTGTGGGATCTCGCCGGCAAGGCGTACGGGGTACCGATCTATCAGATGCTTGGGGGGAAGTTTCGCGACCGTATCCGCATGTACTGCGACACCACCTTGCCGGGGCGCCACACCGGAAGCGACATGGGTCGCTTGCTGCGGGAGCGCCTGGACATGGGGTACACCTTTCTGAAGATGGACCTTGGAATAGACCACGTGTGGGATACGCCGGGGAGCTTGAGTGCGCCGATCGGGTTTCTTGAACAGATGCGGCGCCCTCAAAGCGACTCAAACCTCGACGCGCGAGTCGAACGCAACAGGCGCTACGATCTTCAGAACATCTCTTATCCTTTTACGGGCATTCATATCACCGAGAAGGGTCTGGATGGGATGGAGGAGTACGTGGCGCAGGTAAGAGGAGAAATAGGGAACGAAGCACCTCTGGCCATCGACCACTTCGGTCACATCCCCTTGCAGGACTGTATCAAGCTAGCCCGGCGGTTGGAGAAGTACAGCCCGGCCTGGCTGGAGGACATGCTCCCCTGGCAATTCACCGAGGAGTACGCCCGGCTTTCTGAGTCAACAACCGCTCCCATCTGCACGGGCGAAGACGTCTACCTGAAAGAGGGATTCCTTCCACTACTAACGGCGGGAGGCGTCGCGGTGGTTCATCCGGATGTCCTGACCTGCGGCGGTATCCTGGAATTGAAAAAGATCGGAGACCTGGCCCAGGAACACGGTGTTGCCCTGGCAATCCACATGGCCGAGAGCCCGGTAGCCTGTCTCGCCGCAGTCCACGCCGCAGCGGCCATGGAGAGCTTCCTTGCCCTGGAGTACCACGCCGTAGATATACCCTGGTGGAGCGACCTCTGTACCGGTCCGGCGAACCCGGTCGTCCGGAATGGGTTCATCGAGGTGCCCACAGGCGCCGGGCTCGGGATCGAGAGTCTTAACGACGACGTGCTCGCTGAGCACATACACCCCCAGATGCCGGGTTTGTGGAAATCCACGGACGAATGGAACCACGAATGGCCGCACGATCGCACCTGGAGCTAACCGTTTATCCCCTGAATTTGATGAAAATCAATGTAGCCTAACGAGGAAATGTCTCCTTTAGATTCTCGAAGCACCTATCATCGATGGATGGCTGCCTGAGACTGGGCCATTATTATGCAAATATAAAGCATGTTATCACTGTAATAAATAATAATTGGGTGAAACATATTAATAATTTGACTTGGGATGCATTTTTGATGAAAAAACACAGTTTGACAATTCCGTTTTTCCGGCTATTATATATACGTTCTTGCTGCCCAGTTCGCATAAGGAAGGTTAGGAGACCAACACAGGGTAGGTGCAGTTGATATAGAAGTAGCATTGAAGTAATGGAGATATTATGGAGCCGTATGAACGTATCTTGAAAGTTGTTAATCATGAATGTCCTGATAGACCAGCAATTGACTATATCGCTACACCTGAGGCAAATAAGATAGTTAAGAAACACCTTGGCATCAATGATGATGAAATACTTCGTAGAAAATTAGGAGTGGACATTCGTCGGGTAACACCGCGTTTTATTGGACCAAATGATCTAACAGGAAGTCCAGGGGTAGGTGCTCAAGGGGAAGATTTCTT
>CBDUZM010000406.1:0-3684 GCA_965371685.1 uncultured Spirochaetaceae bacterium
TTTCCCGATACCGAACAGCACAGTCGGTACACCAATTTTTTGGTTGATTGTGAAACTTCTATCGAGACCGGAAATCCGGATTATGATGAGCTCTATCCCATCACAAGGGACGCCATGCAGATCGGCCGGCGCGTGTTCGATATTCCTGACGGCCATTTAACAGGTTATATCTCGGGTGACACCTGGCAGATAGACGGAATAAAGCGGGACGGTTCTACCTGGCGTATGGGTGTAGAGTCGGATGTGGAGTACATTTTTATTCTTGGTGTTTATGAAACCTGGAAGATAACGGGAAACGACAGGTGGCTGAATAAGGCGCTGCCGCACCTGGAAAAAGCCCTCGAGTATGTCCTAACCGACCCGAATCGATGGGACCCGGAGCATCAACTGGTCAAGCGGGGTCATACATGCGATACATGGGACTTTGAAATTAACGAAAGATCGGAGTTTTCAGGCGAGCGCGCGGTAATAGCCACCTGCGATCAGACCGGCTATTATCCGGCATTTCGGGCCATGGCGGAGATATATCGTCATCTGGGCAGGAACCGGCGGGCAGAGGAGTTTGATCAGAAGGCGGAGCGATTCCATCGACGGGCAAATGATCTGCTGTGGAACGGGACATATTATCTCCACCATATACATCTAATGCCGATCGACCATGCCGGTTTCGACGAATCCAGGCAGCTTGCCATGGGGAACGCCTGGGCAATTACAAGGAAATTGGCTGGACATAATCAAGCAGTATCAATTATAAAAGAATACCGGCGGCGTCATCGGCAAACCGGCGATGCTTTCCCCTGGTGGAGTCTGCAGCCGGGATATCCCGATGAGCTGGGATACTACGATGGACCCTACTGCCGTCAGGGGGGATATGCCAATGGCGGTCTTATGCCCTGGGTCGGTGGAGAGCTTTGCCGGGGATGCTTTGACCATGGAATGGAAAAATACGGGCTGGAGCTTTACAGGCAGTACATAGGGCACCTGCGCCGGACGGGAAACCGCGTACATGTCTGGTACTGGCCCGACGGTCGTCCGGGCTTTCGCACCACTAATGAAGTACCTTATACAGGATGGGGAATGGCTCAATGGATTCAGGCTTTAATCGAAGGTATTGCAGGATTGAAAGATATAAGCGGCCGGATGAAACAAATGGATGTTTCTCCCCGCTGGACGGCCACAGGGGAAAAGAAAGTCAGGGCAACGGTACGATATGCTGTTAATCAAAGTTATTTTTGCTATCTTATGGAGCTTGATGAAAAGAAGAAGACTATCCAGCTTAAGTATACCGGTTCAGGCCGGTCTGTTGCCTTCCGCATCCTTCTTCCGGAAGACTGGTCTCCCCGGTCTGTCCGGGTAAAAGGGGAGACTGTGGAGTTCTTACAGCGGAAGGCCGAGGGGAGCCTGTATGTGGAGATCCCCTGTTGTGTTGATGGATTAGGAAGCCTGGACATCTTATGTGCTTAATTCTGATTGGAGAAATAACAAATGAATACACGAGACCGGTTCATAAAAACCCTTCTTTTTGACAGTCCTGACAGGCCTTACTTTCATCACGCCTTTGGCCTGATGCCGGGGGTAATAGAGCGCTGGCACAAAGAGGGACTTCCTGAGAATATCGGGGAGCAGGATATCCGCAGCTACTTCGGTTTCGACCTGAAAGGCAGGGGGGTGGCGGTAAACCTGCTTTTTTATCCCTTGTTTGAGCCTGAAATTGTTGAAGAGACTGATGAGTATATAATCCGCAGGGAAACAGATGGACAGCTGACGCAGATGTACCCGGCGGTTTCATCCCTGCCCCATGCCATCGGCTATCCGGTGGAAACACCAAAAGACTGGGAAGCGGTTAAGGAGCGCCTTCAGTACTCGGCATTCCGGTTTGCCCCGGATTGGGTGGAGCAGGCTGAACAAACCCGGAAGGTTGAGGGACTGCCCCTCTCCTTTGGTGGAAAAGGCTTCTACTGGATGCCCAGAGACATTTTAGGCGATGAACGGCTCTGTCTCTGGTACTACGAAGAACCTGAAACCGTACATGATATACTCACAACCTATACAGAGTTGCTATGTGCCCTGGCAGAAGAGGTCACGGCCAAAGTTCAGGTTGACAGTGTTCACTTCGGAGAAGATATGGCATACAGGGGCGGGAGTATGATCGGCCCGAACATTTTCAGAGAATTCATACTGCCCTGTTATCTAAGGATTTTTGATATCTTCCGTTCCGGCGGGACACGCCTTTTCAGTGTAGATACAGACGGTCTTGTAGACGGGCTGATTCCTCTTTTCCTGGAAGCCGGGGTAAATGTTATCGGCCCAATGGAAGTCAGGGCAGGAAACGACCTGGTTTCACTCAGGCGGCAGTACGGCAGGCGGATTGCCTTCACCGGTGGGCTGGATAAGCTTATTCTTCCGGAAGGCAGGCAGGCAATTGACAGAGAACTTGAGGGGAAAATACCGCTCATGCTCGAACAGGGGGGTTATCTACCGTCCCTCGACCACCGTGTTGTTGTAGAAACTCCGCTTTCGGCATTCGGGTATTATGTAAAGCGTGTATTTCAGCTTATGGGGCAGGGAGAGACTGCAGCCTGTGTTCCGCACAGCGAACCGGATGCTTTTAAGGTACAGTAAATGAAGGGGAAGACAGCCATTCTGACTTTAATCTTGTTAATTATGCTGATGGTTCTTTTTATACCGATTCTCATGATTACAGAGGTTTATATCAGCTTACAGAAAACCCTTTTCGATCCTCATTTCATTACACCCTATCTGGAGAATGCATTCAGGGAGATTAGAAATCCCGGTGTATACAGAAGAATGGTGAGCCTTCTCATTGAACCGGCTATTACAACAAACTTTATGCGCGGGAATGAAGCCCTGTATGAGCTGGCTGTCGATGCCGCTGTCCAAACAATCAGAGTCCGGTGGGTAGAGACAGAAACGATAAGACTGGCCAATGAGTTTCTGCTCCTATGGAGGGCGAAGCCCGTTAAGTATGATTTCACCCTTTATCTCGGCGGTTTAAAGAGCAGTTTCGCCGGAAATCTTTCCCGGCGAATCCTTGCCCTTGCGCAGTCGGGTGACGAAGAATGGTCATACTTAAGGGAGGAGCTCGATAAAATACCCCCGGGCCATAATCCCCTGCCGTTGATTCAGGAGGAGATAGAGAAGTCCTTGAAGGGAATCCCGGATACAGTGGATTTACTCTCATTCTTCGGGGAGGAGGCGGGAGCAAATCTGAAAAGAATCAGAAGTGTATATCTGCTTTACTCGCTTTTTTTGATTTACATCCTTCCGCTTATATTTGTTTTTTTATTTTTCCGTCTTTCCTCGCCGAAAGCCGGTTTTATTTTTACCGGAAGCAGTATCCTGCTTTCAGGCGCCCTGATCCTCTGCTTCGTTCACTTTGGCGGTTCTACTGCTGCAGGTAATGCCGCGGCTAGATTGATGGGCAATTTACCGGAGGGACTGGTCTGGTTGAACGATATTGCGCAGTCAATGTTGGTGGATGCATTCGCAAAGCTGAGGATTATTTCACTCATCACGATCTCGATAGGAATAGTTCCCATGCTCGTCGCGGTACTCTACCTCCACCGCCGCCCGGAGTCGTGAGTTCTCCTTGAGCACGATGTAGTTTGCGGTTGCCGTAAGTATTTTTCTGTAGGATGCCATGGCTGAAAACGGCCAAGAACA
>CBDUZM010000407.1:0-3682 GCA_965371685.1 uncultured Spirochaetaceae bacterium
GAGACCACCGGTTAAAAAATATATCAGTCCTGTGCCTATTTTCCCCAAATAGAATCGGTGAAGTCCCAATGCACCAAACCCGGAAAGAAACCATAGAATGTAGGCAATAGCTAAAGAATACACAGTTCCATAACTCCTCGATCTGCTTTTATTATTACTCTACGACCTCTTCACGCTCTTCCACGATGAGCAGCTCACCCATCTCCACCTGTCGGCGAATGAAATTCATGAATTCGAGAGTAACCTTGTCGGCATCGGACTTCAGTACTTCTCCCAGATCTTCGTATTCAAGCTTAATCATTTCCCGCCTGCGGGCGGACATATTGTCATAAACTTTGTGCTTGAGGCTTTCGGATTTTCCTTTCAGCATAAACGCAATTTCCCGGTCGGTAAAATCTCTCAATACCCTTTGAAGGTCCCTGTCCCTGATCCTGTTAATCACATCTATATTGAAGAGCTTTTTCTTGATAGTATCAGCCAGTTCCGGATCCTTCTCCGCCAATTCATCGAGGAGATAATTCTCCGTACCCACATCGAGGTACTTCATTATCTCCGTCAGAGCGGATTTCCCGTCTATCTCGAGAGTACTTGTTGTGCCCTGTCTCTTGATTTTCTGGCGAAGGGATTCTTCAGCCTGACGCAGTATTTCCGGGCTCACCTTATCCATTCGCCCGACCCTCCTGGCAAGCTCTTTCTGCATCTCCTTTGGAAAACCTGTAAGTATCTTCGCCGCCATGGGCGGTTCCAGGCACGAAAGTATAAGGCTGATAACCGGAGTTGATTCTTCTCTGAGAATGGATAAGACCTGATTGAAATCGAGAGATGAGATAAAAGAGAACGGAAGGTAGTCGGTTTTTTCCAGGAGCCGCTGATAGGCAATTTCTCCCTTTTCCTTACCGAAAGCGGCTTCGAGCATCTCCCTGGCTCTCTCCAAACCTCCCCGCGCAAGGAGATTTCTCGATCTTGCCAGGTAGCCGAATTCTTCGAGTATCTTTTTTGCCTCTCTGCCGTCGACCCTCTCGATTGCAGCAATTTCCCGGGTTACTCCTTCAATCTCCTCTTCAGAGAGATGCTTTAAAACACGCGCAGCTTCTTCTTCACCGAGTAAAATCAAAAATTTTGCCGCTTTACTGTATCCTGAATCCCGGCTTATTTCTTTGATTAATCCTTCGTGGTTTTGATCGCTCATAAATTATATATGATCTTAGCAGTAATAACCTGACGGGTCAATCCGTGTTGCTATTGGAGGATCAGAGCTAAATTCCCTGGAAGTTCAGCCACAATGTGATGATGTCGGAAAGCCGCACAAGGCCTGAAAACGAAAGAATAGCGAGGGATAAAAAAAACAGCATAAAGATGATTCTTACCGGTCGTATCCGTCGTAACTCCTCTTTTGACGTTCCTTTAATACGCCTCCAATAGAAGTATACCAGCAAAGCGAAAGGGAGGAAAAATATAATTCCAAAAAGAATAGCCGGCCCGTGAGGATTTGCCTGCTGCCACTGCTCCAGGCGAAAGGAGAGATTGAAGAGCAATATGTTGAACTGCTGCAGCCTTCCGAGAAGAATCAGAATCCCCATTACAACGAGGAATATTCCGCTGAATATCCTGATGGTCCTGAGATGAAGCTTTATCCGCTGCATCTGCCGAAGGGCGAAAGTAAAGAAGTAGCCTGTTAATAGAAAAGGAACACCCAAACCTATAGAGTAGACGGTAAGCAGGAGAATTCCCTGCAGCATTTTCCCTGTTGTCCCGGCCAGCAGAAGAATTGCTCCGAGCATGGGTCCTATGCAGGGAGACCAACCGGCGCCGAAAGCCATACCAATCAGCATTGAGCCCGGCAGACCTGTCGGTTTTCTCGCAATGTGAAAGCGCTTCTCAAGGCTAAGAATTTTCCAAAAATCAAAAATGAAGTTAAGGCCTAAGAGGATGATTATTAGTCCTGCAGCCAGATTGATTATCTGCGTTACTCTGCCAAGTAAACCAAGGGTACCTGTAAGAATTACACCCAGAGTAATAAAAACAACGGAAAATCCGAGAACAAAGAACAATGTATTGAGAACAGCGGTCTTTCGATGCGTACTGCTGCCTTTAAGGTTTTCGAAAGATGTGCCGGCAATCAGGGAGAGGTATGAAGGGATAAGAGGAAGAACGCAAGGTGAGATGAAGGAAAGAATACCGGCAAGAAAAGCAAGCCCTATATTTATCCCGGAAATCATTTTGCATGAACCTTAATTGGCAAGCAGCTTTTCAAAAAACTTGATTACTTCAGGCGAATACCAATCTTTTCCCCCGACTGCTCCTGCTATAACATTACCTTTCTTATCGATAATATATGTGGTCGGTATGGATCTTGCGCCGTAGATGCCGCCCACTTCTCCATTGCTGTCCAGGAGTATGGGAAAGGTGAAACCGGAATTGTCGGCGAAATCTTTCACAACCTGCAGGTCTTCCTGCAAATTAACCGCCAATAACTCCAAACCTTTATCCTTGAATTTATCATAGAGCTTCTGCATGGACGGCATTTCCGCCCTGCAGGGAGGACACCAGGTAGCCCAGAAATTAAGAAGCGCCACTTTGCCTTTAAGAGAACTGAGTTTAATATTATTTCCATCCAAATCTTTCAGCTCGAAATCAATAATAGCCGTTTCTTCCTTAATTGCCTGAAGCCCGGCTGCAGCCATTTCTTCTGAAGTACTTTTCTCTGAACCACTTCTTTCACAAGCTGAAAGAGTTATGATTAGCAAAAGCACAAGAATAAAGCTTATTTTTTTCAGCATACTTTAGCTCCTAATTAGAAATTAATATAAGCAGAAATATAAGGAAAAGCAATCTAAGGATATACTTTTCTTAAATACCTTCAACGTTCTTTCTTCTCCCGGCCAATCGTAATACAGGCGTCTTTATACAATTTATTCACTTTAGCTTTGGTTACGGAAACTTCCGCGCGTTCGACCGCGGGATATGAGAGACATATACCGGCAATTCTTTCCGCTAAAGCTTCCAGCAAATAGTTATGAGATTCTTTTGCTTCGAAGCTGATCCTGTCGATAAGAGCGCTGTAATCGACGGTTTTCTCTATAGTGTCAGATACGGCAGCCTCCTCAAGATCAATGAAGAGGACAAGATCCACAGAAACGGGCTGTTTACGCTTCCTCTCCCAATCCCTTATACCGACAAGGCATGAAAATCGGATGCCATTGATCCTTATCCTGTCAAACATTTCGTACCCCGCCGCTGCACAGCGGTTTGATGTACCAGTACAAAGAAATGATCGAAAAACTTACAAGCAGAACAAGAGTTATGAGCGAACTCTGTTTGAAAAAATTTTCCGATACCCGTTGATATTTGAAAAAAATGCTCATTACTGCGATGAAGAGTGAACCACTACACTGGAGGGCTGTCTTTACTTTACCGGAAGGTTTGGCGCCTACCTGCAGCTTTCGCGCAGCACTCAACGGCCGAATAAGTGAATACATGAGTATCTCCCTGCATAAAAACAGGATAAAAAGAAGCAGCGGCATTACTCCGGTATTTAAAAAGCTAAGGTAAACGAAGAAAAAAAAGAGAAAATCCGCGAAAGCATCCAGCCATTTTCCAGTTTCGGAAAGAACATCCAGCCTCCGTGCCAGGTAACCATCAAGATAATCGGTTAGCAGACTGACGATAATTATAAATATAT
>CBDUZM010000408.1:0-3675 GCA_965371685.1 uncultured Spirochaetaceae bacterium
GCAAACCCTGTTTCTTCCCGTCTCCTTTGCCGCGTATAGAGCCTGATCGGCGGCAGTTATAAGATCCTCGGGTTTCCTCTCCTTCTCCGGGACAAGAGTAGTATGGCCAATACTGATTGAAATCCATGAGCTTATCTTCGATTTGCTGTGCTCGAGATGGAGATCCTCCACTTCTTTTCGCAGAGATTCGGCAAACAATCCGGCGTTCTGAGTATCTGTTCCGGGCAGAAGCACCACAAACTCCTCACCCCCGTAACGGGCGGCCAGGTCACCCGGTCTGTTAATCGAGCCCACCAGAATCGCCGCAACTTTTTTCAAGATTATATCTCCCGCCTGATGACCATACGTATCGTTGTAGAATTTGAAGAAATCTATATCGATCATAAGCAGGGAAACAGGAGTTTGATACCTTAAAGCCCGGCCCCATTCATCCTTCAGGATCTCGTCCAGGCGACGACGATTGGGGATGCCCGTAAGGCTGTCTGTAAGAGTCTGCCGCCTTAAGTCCTGTTCTGTTTCTTTCCACCGGGTAATATCCCGCCCATATATATTGACATAGTCCTTTATTTCGAGACAGGTCAGCAGGAGAGAATATACCCTTCCATCATAATTCACCTCTATTTCACGGCTCTGGCCGGTATCCCTTACCTGGCGGACAGCTTCCAGCAGCGGTTTCGGAAGCGTCATGTTGGAACTCCCCCATGAAAAGAGCTCCCTGGATGAGGGATTTGCGTAGAGAACCTGCCCGTTATAGTTTACCCTCAGGGCCGGATTGGGGTCTTCCATGGTAAATTGAGCCAGCTTTTCCATTTTCTCGACACTTTTTTTACGCTGCATAACCAGCAGAGCCGTCATCCAGATGACGAGAATAGCGAGGGAACGATTAGCCGTGACCACCCATACTGCGGATTCCCCCGGGGAGAAAAAATAACCCACCACCACGAACAATGCTCCGATAGATGCAAAAATGTAAGTAGAGGTTCTTTTCGGAAACCACATGGTGATCAGCACGGGAGCAACATAGGGTATGCCGCCGACAAGGTCGACGGGAAAAATAAGATCGACAGCCAGTATAATTATAAAGAGGCCGCCGCTTAGAAGGATCAATTTTAAGTGAGAATTTTGTTCCATCTGAATATCGCCGGAAATTTTCAAGGGATGAGATTGATTATAATAATATTTCGCTCTATGACAAGGGTAAACTTGACAAGAATCCGAAGATGGTATGGAATAGGCGCCACAATACACCATTTTAGAGGCGCATTATGACCGTCATTGAGGCTATCCTCCTTGGTATCGTTCAAGGGGTTACCGAATTCCTTCCCGTCTCCAGCTCGGGGCACCTCACCGTAGCTCGAAATCTTATGGGCCTCGATGAAATCCCCATGCTCTTCGATGTAATGATGCATCTCCCCACACTGCTTGCCGTTGTTCTCGTATTCCACAAACGCATAGGAGCTCTTTTTGCCTCTCTCTTCCGCTTCCTGACCCGGTCTACCCGGGAAGACGACCGGGAGAATCTCAGATTGATTGTGATCATCATTATAGCCAGCCTGACCACGGCAGTGATAGGACTGGGCATCGAAAGGCTGCAAAAGAGCTTTCCTGTTTCCATCAAGCTGGTTGGCGGGTTCTTCCTCGTTACGGCGGCGGTCCTTATCGTCTCCCACTTTTTCAACGGGCGCCGGGGGTACGGAAATCGGGGGTACGAAAGCCTTAGGCTGAAAGACGCGCTTTTTACCGGCGCAGCCCAGGGTCTTGCCGTGCTTCCTGGCATCTCCAGATCAGGCATGACTATTGCCGCTTCACTCGCCTGCGGAATAGAGAGGAAAAAAGCCGGAGAGTATGCCTTCATACTCTCTATTCCGGCAATTATAGGCGCCCTGGCTCTCGAGATAAAGGACCTGGATCTCCTGCCTGTAGATCCTTATTTCTTGACGGCAGGACTGATAAGCTCTTTTGTTGTCGGTCTGCTCAGCCTTCTCCTGCTTCTCCGCATTATCCGGAAGGGCAGGCTCTACCTCTTCAGCATCTATCTGATCCCCATGGGCCTTGCCACTATCCTGTTTCTATAAAGCTCCTCGCGGTTGAAAACCTTATTGTCAGGGCAAGCTAAAAATGCTAAATTCACCTCATGGAAAACATGAAGAGAACCGCTACCTGCGGTACCTTGAATAAGAGTCATATTGGCCAAAAAGTCATACTCAACGGCTGGGTTCACCGGATAAGAGACCACGGAGGCATACGGTTCATCGATCTCAGGGATCGATACGGCGTTACCCAGGTAATTGTAAATCCTGACACAGAGCTCAAAATGGAATACTGCATCGCGGCCGAAGGCGTTGTCAGACCCAGGCCGGAAGGGATGATCAACCTCGAGATGCTTACCGGAGAAATCGAGGTTGAGGCGGAAAAGCTGCTCATCCTCTCCAAATGCGAAGTGCTTCCCTTCATGATAGATGAATTCATTGAAGCCGGAGAAGACCTGCGGTTCGAATATCGCTATCTCGATCTTAGAAGCTTTTCAATGCAGAGGAAGATCAGGCAGCGCCATGAGGTCAGCTTTGCCGTGAGGGAGTTTCTTGTCGGAGAAGAGTTTTACGAAATAGAGACCCCCTCTCTTATCCGTTCCACCCCCGAGGGTGCAAGAGACTTTCTCGTCCCTTCACGTCTCCAGAGCGGAAAATTCTATGCTCTGCCCCAATCGCCCCAACTCTACAAGCAGATTCTGATGGTGTCGGGATTTGACCGCTACTTCCAGATTGTCCACTGCTTCCGGGATGAGGACGCCCGGGGCGACAGGCAGCCGGAACACACACAGATCGACCTGGAGATGAGCTTTATATCGAAAGAGGATGTGTTCGCCGTTATCGAAGGTTTGATGAAGCACATTTTCAAAAAAAATCAAGGTAAGGAGCTCTCCCTGCCCTTCCAAAGGCTGTCCTACGACGAAGCCATGGACCGGTACGGATCCGACAAGCCCGACCTGCGTTTCGACCTGGCGTTTAAAGACTTCGGTCCCCAGGCAAAGAAAGGCGCCTTTCAAGTTTTCCGTAAAGTCCTCGACAACGGGGGGACTGTCAAAGCCCTGATTGCGCCGGGGTGTGCCGCCTATTCCCGAAAACAGATAGGAGAGCTGGAGGAGACCGCAAAAGTATACGGCGCAGAAGGCCTGGCCTGGATGAAGGTTTCGGACAACAGGCTCGAAGGAGGTATAGCCCGGTTCTATGAGAATATGGAGGGAGAGATAATATCCGGATTGGCCGCCGAAGAGGGAGATCTTATCCTGCTTGTAGGTTCCGATTGGAAAACCGCCTGTGTTTCCCTGGGTGCTGTACGGCGCCGGCTGGGAAAGGAGCTGCAGCTCTTCGATCCCCTGGAATTTAAATTTGCCTGGATCGTGGATTTCCCGCTGTTCGAGCGGAATGAAGAGACAAAACAGTGGGAACCCGTTCACCACATGTTCACAATGCCCCGGGAATCCAGTCTCGATACTCTGGAGGAAAAACCGGGCGAAGCCAGGGGCGAGCTCTACGACCTTGTATGCAACGGGCTGGAACTCGGTTCCGGCTCCATCAGGATTCACGATCCGGAGCTGCAGGAACGTATCTTCCGTATCGTAGGATTCTCAGAGGAGGAAGCAAAGCGCCGCTTCGGCTTCCTTCTCGATGCCTT
>CBDUZM010000409.1:0-3656 GCA_965371685.1 uncultured Spirochaetaceae bacterium
TATCCGGGAGTCCGGTTCCATTGAGCAGGATGCAGATGTGGTCATGTTTCTCCATCGGGAGCGTCAGATCGATCGGAATGCGGATGAAGACATTCCGGAAGTAATCACAGAGCTTGTCTTAGCGAAACAACGGAACGGTCCTGTGGGAAGAATTAAACTTGCATTTATTCCCAAGTACACTAGATTCGAGTCTTTCTCCAGGGAATCAACTTAAATTTAGGGAATTAGATACTCATCCGCATCCTGGGAAATATAGGCATTTTCATTGGGAAATACTGCTATCCAGCTTAGATCTTTGAACAGATAGAGATCCAAAAGCAGTTTCCTGCTGGTTTTATCCCAGATGCTGACAGTTGAATCCTGGTTCAGAGAAAAAACGAGCCGATTTGACGATTGAAGGTATCTGGGAACATGGAAAGTTTTCTGGAAGAATCGCACCGATCTTCCGTTCCATACCCGGATAGGTCCGTATCCGAGGGATGTATAGAGCTCGCTGTTTACAGGATTGAAGTCCAGTGAAGCGGAAAGATCTTCTCCCGTATATCCGAAGATGATTTCTTCGTTATCGTATTCCGGCCCCTTGTTGCGTTTTACAACAGTCATAGTCTCTCCGTCTACACGGTCCATTGAAAGGGAGTAGAGAGAGTCGCTCCACGGATCGTGGGCCAGGTCGTAGGCGAGTAGACTTGAGCCGAAGAGAGGTACCGTCTCTGAGGTTACAGTATTTATTTTTATGAGCGAAGCGGAGTATTGCGCGACCCTGTTACCGGCGCCCATCAGCATTTCATTGCCGATTAAGACGGCTTTTTTTATTCCCGGAGACGTATACTCGAATAGAGTTTCATTAGTTTGCTCGCTGAGTATTCGAATTAGGCCATTTTTTTCAAGGCTCACTATTTGTGATTCGAATAGTTCCACCTGAATTAAAGGGGAAGAGCTTTTTGACAGGATCTCACCTTCTATACCGGTCCACGTATCGAGTCTTGCTATTCCCTTCCGCTCTTGCGATTTATCCCAGATGATCATGTGCCGGTTATCGAGGATTTCAAGACCGACAGGTACGGTGAAAGGGTTGCTGTAAATACTGAAATCGAAATCTTGAATGATATCTTCAGCCCGAAAGGCTTGATCGTTGGTTCCCAGAGTAAAAACGATAATTCCCTGGGAACTACCAATGGCAACGATGTTATCCCGAACGCTCAGGCTTGATATATCGAGGAGCATGTTTTCCGTGATGTTTTGAGTTTTGCCGTAGGGTGAAGAGACCCAAAGGCTTCCCCGGTTATCGCCCAAATAGAGATCGGTTCCGTCTAATGCTATAGTTGTTAATTCGTGTGAAATCGCATCGGTTATGCCTTTATAAGCTCCGCTGGGATAAAGGGCGTTGCCCGTGAAGTTCCAATAGGAGAGGGTGGCAATGCCTTCCACTGTGGTCAGGCAGGCTATACTGTTACCATTGGGAGAAAAGGATAAGTCCGTGATGTTTGGGAGCACTGCCTTTGCTCGAATCTTCCCCGTCAAGATATCCACAACAACGAGGTTGTCCTGTAGTTTCGCTGCCATGTAGAGCTTTTTGTTCTGCAGCACCCTGATGAAAGAGAGATTTGCAGGAGCATTGATGGGCGGCTGAATTCTTTCCCCGGTTGCGAGTTTCCAATAATTTATGCGTCCTGATGGCTGGTAAGTCATAAGGTTTTCTTCATTCAGCGAAAGTGTAATATACGATACAATTCCAAATGCGTTAGTAAACAGGGGGCTTTGTTTGCCGCTATCCGCGAAGTGCAGTTTCAGGCTCTGAAATTCAGCCAGCGAATAAACAAGGTAGTTTCCCGTCGGGGAATAAGCGAGGAAAAGCGGCATCTCATTTAAATCGATGCTGTAGAGATGCTGGCTTTTCTCCCAGTTCCATACGCTTATACGGGAAGCTCTGGAGTTAATAAGCTCAAGAACGGCTATGTGAGGCAGATATGGATGTACTGTAAGTTTCCTTACAGCCCTGTGGGAAATACGAACCGAATAAAACTGCTTTCCATTCTTCCATATTCGCACCGTACCGTCTTCGCTCCCTGAGAAAAGAAGCTCTCTCGATGAATCATACTGAAGACAGCCAATGGAACCTTGATGACCTGTATCGATCTGAATTGCAGACAAGCGGCCGCCGGACTCATATGCATTCGGTACCGCAGAGCAGCTTATTGAAGCAATAAACAGTGCGGCAAAAACCGCCGGTCGGAGCTTCATGGTTTATCCTCTCGGTACACTTTGTTTATTGAAATATAGGGAGGCGATAGGATCGATTTTAAGGGTTCTTCGGACAGGCTTCTTGTCAATCCCTCCTCGGCTTTTTGGTAGGTTTCTACCGGTATTCTTGTAACGCCAAGCTCGTTTTCACGCAGTCCTTCTATATGAAAAACCAGATTTTCTTCCTTTTTCCCGTTGAAATAGATATGAATCTCTCTCTCTGCGTCTGCAGTTTCCAAAGCGTGACTGAGAAGGTGATATTTTAACAACTCGACCGTAATATCATCTAAACCATATTCAAAGATGGTCAGTTTTTCAACCAGCTCGGGATAGCCGACTATATATCTGGGATCCCCGGTGACCGGGTAGGGGAGTTTGTCCTGCAGCATAGCGGATCTGTCCCTTTCCGGGATGAAGAATAACTCCATCTTGCGGGTTTTTTGGATTATCCTGACGGGAAATTCCAACTTCAACTCTGTCCCGCACGCAGGGCATTTATAAACCATGAAACGGCCGTTCAGGATATCATTAATTAGATCTGTATTCATATCCAGATCAATTTCCTTTTGCGGTTCCACACTAAAAGTTTGTTCGCATACGCAGGTTATCTTTTCCATACTTAAGCCTCACCTAACGAAGGATAAAATGTCGCTCATAATCGTGGAAACGAGAATTAGAAGAATAATAAAAAATCCGACAATTTGAAACCGGTAGATAAATTTAGGCGCCAGCGGTCTGCGCCGGAGAGCTTCAATGGAGCTCAAGATAATTTGCCCGCCGTCGAGGACAGGGATGGGGAGCAATTGGGCAAATGCGATAGCGACACTGATAAAACCTAAAATCCGGAAAAAAGATATGAGACCCGGCCCAAATCCTATACCGAAGCCTTCTGCCGCCGCTTCGCCCATTATCTGTGTCATGCGAATCGGTCCGGCTATCTCAATGCCTTTAAAACGAAACTTGAGGAGCTGTCCGATTCCTTTTACCGTTAAGTTCAGCAACTCGAAGGTCTGCAGGAAGCCCCGGCCAAGTGAACCAAAGAATCCCAGGCGGGGTGATCGATATGTGCTGTAGCGCCAGGAAAAACCAACGTCATCCTGATCGGTGACAAGAGTGGTTGTATGCTGTCTGCCCTCTCTCAGATAAGCGAGCTCCATCTTCCCCGGATTCGCTTCAAAAGCCTTCCGGAAATCCACGCTGTGGTTGATCTCTCTATTTCCGGCACTGATTATCCGATCATCAGGCCGAAAACCTGCCAGTGAAGCGGCAGTTCCTTCCTCGACTTTCCCGATTACCGGATCTATCCACGAGTGGATTCCAATAATGGGTTGGCCTGTTTCAGGATCCATCTCAGGTTGAACCGTCAGAGTAAGTATTTCTATTCCCACAGCGGTTTCTCTTTCTACACGCAGCTG
>CBDUZM010000410.1:0-3640 GCA_965371685.1 uncultured Spirochaetaceae bacterium
CATCTTAAATTCAAGAGAGCTCGTGAAAGCATGCATGCTCAGGAAGTGTACTGCACGCATCCCCACTATGCCGCAGATTTGCCATGATACCGCTGTGCGAATTTTTGCCTCGGAAGAGGATGAAGATTGGATTGACGGCATGGCACGCTGCGTCGAAAACCCGGCGGCAATTTATGAATACGTTATCCGGCTCGTTGAACGGACAGACTGCGACGGCCTGCGGCTCTTTGTGAAACCGGATCCCATGGAAGTAAAAAGGGTGGGGGACAGCCTCGTTGTTATCGATAGGGAAACGAAGGGAAGAACGGGTCGAATCGATATTGAAGGCGGGGGAGGGTTTATCCCTGACAATCCTTCGCCGCCGGTGCAGTCTCTCGAGGAAGCGGGCAAACGACTTAAAAGTATGGTTCGATCCTATACGGATGAGAAAATGGAAATTCTCCGTACGGCACGGGAAAGTGTGCCGGAAAAATTCGTCGCTTCATCGCCCTGCGGGATCACCATGAATACCTACACCATACTCCGGGGACGGGAACAGGCCATGATCGATCTGTATGAGCGGCCGGATTTCGTCAACGCCGTAATTGAAATGCAGACCGATGCGGCCATAGAACAGGCTGAGAAACTATTAAAAACGGGTATCGACGCCTTTTACATCGGCGATCCGGCCGCCAGCAGCAGCCTGATCAGCCCGCAGCATTTTGAGCGGTTTTGCCTGCCTGCGTATCAGAAATTTTGCCGGTATTTTCGCAATACCGGTATAATTATCTACATACATATATGCGGGAACGTAAACCCAATTCTCGAAATGATGGCCGGCTGTGGTGCTCATGCGGTCGAGCCGCTCGATCCCCTGGGCGGCGTTTCTGTAGCTGACGCCAAACAGCGGATAGGAGAGAGGGTGGCTTTGATGGGCGGGGTAAATACGCTCACCCTGGCTGACGGTTCTGAAGAGGATGTAAGAGCCGAAGCAGTCCGGAAATGCAGGGAAGGCGGGCCTTTCGGTTACATACTCGCGGCAGGGGATATGGTGCCGCCGGGCACTTCCTTTCAAAACCTTCAGGCCATGGTGGAGGTTGCCCGAAAAAGCCTATGGAAGGAATCCATACAGTGAATGACAACAGTGAAGGTTGGCCAGGGAGAAAAAGACATACTGGCGTGACCGTGTCGGGAAAGTAACAAAATCTGCTCCCATTTTGCCAGGGGTAACGGCCAGGGCGCCCAATTCCAAAGCCCGTTTGTACATTTCGCCATCACTCCCGACGAGGTGAATAGCATTTGATGTTTTACCTATAAAACATTATACTAATTTTAGAACATAAAGGATAGGGTTCCGGAAGAATGAAACTGAGCTCAACACTGGAAGATTATTTAGAAACCATATTCCGTCTCGAAAAAAAGAAGCGGGCTGCCAGGGTTCGAGATATCTCAAGCCGTCTCAACGTGGCGAAATCCACGGTTAACGCCGCCCTCAAGAGCCTTGCCGGTAAACGGCTCATCAATTACGAACCCTATGAGTTGATCCTGCTGACGGATGAAGGGAGGGAGAAGGCTTCGAGCATTGTCAGGAGTCACCAGATCGTCCGCCATTTCATGCAGGAGGTTCTCGCTCTGGACGAGGAGAAGGCGGAGCGCATCGCCCACACAATGGAACACGCCGTTGACAGGGATGTGCTCGAGCGATTCGTATGCTTCCTTGCCTACATCAGCCGTAAAGAGGAGAAAACAGGCGCCTGGCTGGACGAGTTTAAGCGCTTCATCAAACACGGCTCGAAGGGAAAAAGCTGTAAGAATTGCATAAAGGATTACATGGATAAAATGCAATCGGAAATGGACGTCGGGTGGGAGCAGGATTGACCGGGATGAGAGTGAATGCGGTCCCACCTCCCGATACGGGACCAGAAATTGAAGCGTTTTATACCGCGGTGATGCGGGGAGTCATCAAGATGAAAATTCAGGAGGAGATTTGATGAACCCAAGGGAAAGAATCTTAACCTCTTTGGAAAAGGCGAAACCTGACAGGGTGCCAATATGTGAGCTCTACATCAACGAATCGAGCCTTATAAAACTGGCGGGGG
Organism: uncultured Spirochaetaceae bacterium; assembly: GCA_965371685.1. Lineage (GTDB taxonomy): Bacteria > Spirochaetota > Spirochaetia > SZUA-6 > CAZLRN01 > CBDUZM01. The sequence goes on from CBDUZM010000410.1 coordinate 2,079, forward strand.
TTCTGAAGATTGAGACAAAGTCGACAGAGGCAGTGAAGGATCGATTCGGCGAAGAGAGAAAGGAAATTCTTGACCTCTACTGCTCTGTGATCGACACGCTACAGCTGGACGCTTCATGCTCCAATTTCTCGATTGGTCTTGAACGGATCGATGAGGAGACGGGAAGAGATAAATTCGGCACGATCTACCGGTTGAGCGAGCACGGTGAGCCTTTTCCCATAGACGGACCAATCAAGTCATCATCCGATGTAAAAGGCTTTGACATGGCATCCAGGCTTCATAGAGATGATTTCTCCAGGGTCAAATATGTAATCGACAGGTTGGGTAAAGAGAAAGCTCACCTGGTGAGCGTTACCGATCCCTTCAAGGTGAGCTGGCGAAGGCGGGGGGGCATGCAGAAGCTGCTTATGGACTACATACTCAACCCCCGGCTGGTACACGATCTGGCCCGTATCGCTACGGATTTCGATATGGCCGCTATCGATCTGTCGATCGCTTCGGGGGCTGACGCCATCATAATGCCCGGAGACCTGGCGGGAGAAGAAAGCACCATAATGTCGCCTGAGCACTACAGGGAATTCATAAAACCCTACCATAGAGAGATCGTAAAACATGCTCATGACAAAGGGGTCAAGATCGTCAAGCACTCGGATGGAAACGTGTGGCCGATCCTGGACGATTTCGTTGAAGTAGGCTTTGACGGCCTCCATCCTATTCAACCCCAGTGCATGGATATTGCACAAGTAAAGAAACACCTTTCAGGACGGATGTGTATTTTGGGGAATATAGACTGCCGCAATCTTCTCGTGTTCGGAACGGAGGCTGAAGTGGAAGAGAGCGTAATAAAGACCATCGAGGTAGCCGCTCCCGGAGGCGGCTATATCGTTACTTCGTCGAATTCCATACATCCCGGCTGCAAACCGGAAAACTATGTGGCTATGGTTAAAGCTGCACGTGAATACGGTATTTATACCGGCAATTAATGCGCCTATAGTAAGGTACAAATATGAAACTCGATCATGGTAGAGAAGAAGGGAAAGTCCTGACGGGGAAGACCTTGTGTCCCGGAATTGCCGTTGGGAAGGCATATCTACTACAATCCGGTGTCAAGCTCTCAAGCAAGAAAATTTCCGTACAGGACCCGGAACGAGAAAAACGGCGGTATGATCGTGCGATCCAGCTTGTAAGCGACAATCTCCAATACCATATCGAGCGAATGCATTGGGACACCGGTTTTGACGTAGAAAAGATCATGGAAATACATAAACTTATGCTGCAAGACCAGGAATTTCATGGAGAGGTGCGGAGACGTATCTCCACGGATCATAAGAATGCCGAATGGGCTCTAATTGGAAAGGCGGAGAGCGTGACAGATAAGCTTGAAAGTACGAGGAATGCCTATTTCCGGGCCAGGATAGAGGACGTATGGGACATGACCTACAATATCCTTTCAGCACTCTCTCTTGGAGCTTCCCGGTATGCGGAAAAGATCCGGAAGATAGAGGAGAAACATATCCTGGTGTCCGGGCATCTTTTTATTTCGGAGGTTATGCAGGCAAAAC
>CBDUZM010000411.1:0-3638 GCA_965371685.1 uncultured Spirochaetaceae bacterium
CGATGCGTGTTTCAATTCCCAGGGGATATACGGCCGGGAGGTCACCGGGCGCATGATCTCTGCAGAAAAGAGAGGCATTGAAGAGCTCCAGAGGATTCTCGTTACCGATATAAACATGCTCATAACCCGGCTGGCCGAATTAAACGATATCCATCTGAAAGATATAACAGCGGTCATCTGCGCGGGAAATACGGCTATGTCCCATTTCCTGGTTGGTCTCCCGACACCTAACATCAGAAGAAATCCCTATGTGCCGGTTTCGGTGGAGTTGCCTCCTCTCAGAGCAGCGGAGGTGGGCATTAAGATCAATCCCAGGGGTCTGCTCTACTCCCTTCCCGGAATAAGCGGATGGATAGGAAGCGACATAACAGCCGGTATTCTCGCCACAGGTATGCACGAGAAGGAAGATCTTTCCATGCTCGTCGATATAGGTACCAACGGTGAAATCGTTGTGGGGAACAATGAGTGGCTGGTAGCGTGTTCCGCCTCTGCCGGACCGGCGCTGGAAGGCGCCGGAGAGGAATGCGGAATGAGGGCGGAAAAGGGCGCCATTGAAAAAGTCTATACCGAAGATGGTGAAATTCGCTATCAGACCATCGGGAATGCGGCGCCTAAGGGAATCTGCGGTTCAGGGATAATCGATATGGTCAGTGTCCTCCTCGACCAGGGTATTATCGATCGCTCCGGTAAGATAGTGCTGCAAGACTCGGACAGAGTGAATACGGTGGACGGGGTCAAACGATTCATACTCGTCAGCGAGAAGGAAAGTCCCAACAAAAGGTCGATCTATCTTACCGAATCGGATATCGAAAATATTATCACAGCCAAAGCTGCGATCTTCTCTGCCATTAAGATTCTCCTGGATCGGCTGGATCTGGATTTCGAGGATATTCATCGCCTTTACATTGCGGGCGCTTTCGGGAATTATATTGATGTAAACAACGCCGTCAATATCGGCTTGATTCCCAATATACCGAGAGAGAGAATAGAGTTTGTAGGCAACACGTCTATCAAAGGCGCCAAGATCGCCGCCTTTTTCAAGGAAGCTTTCTACAAAATTATCAAGATAGAAAAGGACACCACTCACTACGATTTGATGGGGGCGGATGACTACGTAGATGAGTTCAAGAAAGCTCTCTTCCTTCCCCATACCGATATCGAGCTGTTCCACAGGAGTAAGTCGTGCCCAAAAGTATAGCAGTAGCGGGAAAAGGTGGGACAGGCAAAACCACGATTGCTGCTCTCATCATCGGCAGATTGTGTAAAAGAGGGGAAGGGCCGGTTCTTGCTGTAGATGCGGATCCCGACTCCAACCTGGGCACCCTTCTGGGAATCGAACCGGAGCAGTCCATAGGCGATCTCCGGGAGGAAGTTCGGAAGAATATCAGCAACTTCCCTGCCGGTATGTCCAAGGCGAGCTACGTGGAAGCGGGACTGCATCAGATTATAGAGGAAGCTTCGGGATTCGATCTTGTTACCATGGGAAGGGGAGAAGGTTCGGGATGCTACTGCTATCTGAACAGCCTTATCAAGAAATTCTCCGACGATCTTGCCCCGTCCTATTCCTGGCTTGTCATGGATAACGAGGCGGGGCTGGAGCACATCAGCCGAAGGACTTCGGTGGATATAGATGCCTTGATTATTGTGGTAAACGATAACCCGATTTCCATCAACTCGGCCGGGAAAATACAGGATATCACGGATAATCTGAAAGGCAGGATCCGGAACCGGTACATCGTCACCAACATGGTAAAAGAGGAGAGGAAAGATCTGGTGTACAAACGTCTCTCCGAGCTAAAAATCCCGCACATTTGCGACATTCCTTACGACCCGAAATTGGAAGACATTATATACGAGGGGAAGCCTTTGTCAGGACTGGATAGTTCCCCCGTATTGGATTCGATAGATATAATACTGGAAAAGATAGGAGAAAGAAATGGCAATTCCTGATATTAAAGAAAAATGGACATCTAAAATCAACGAAGTTACCATCGGCGCCACAACCGAGCAGGGCGGAACGAGGGCTAAAACAGTGACTGTCGGCGGCCAGTCGACACTTCCGTCACTGACCTTCGAAGGGGAAATTCCCCACAAGCCGGTTATAGCGGGATACGTGGCCGACACGGCGCCGGACTGGCCCGATGTATTGAAAGACGCCATCGGGAGTGAGATCGACTCTCCTACCGAATGGGCTCAAAAATGTGTCGAGGAATACGGCGTGGACTTGATCAGCCTGAAGATGATAGGCGCCGATCCGACCGGTAAAGACGCTTCGCCCGCCGACTGTGCCAAAGTGGTGAGCGAAATGCTTAAAGCGGTAAACGTTCCCCTCATTATATGGGGATGCGGAGACGAAACGAAAAACAATGAGGTGCTTCCCGAGTGCTCACAGGCTGCAAAAGGAGAGAACTGTCTTATCGGTTCAGCCAGGGAAAGCAACTATATGACTGTTGTAGCCATCTGCAAAGCGGACAAGCACAAGATCATCTCCGAAGCCCCTGTAGACATAAACATCGGCAAACAGGTCAATATCTTACTACAGGATGCGGGATTTGACCTGAAAGACGTGATTATGTTTCAGACCACGGCAGCCCTGGGCTACGGTTTTGATTACGTCTATACCATTCTGGAGAGAGCGCGTATTGCCGGTCTAAAGGGAGACAACCTGATGGCAACACCACAGATCTGCGATGTAGGCGGCGAGGTCTGGCGCATTAAGGAGGCAACTGTGGACGAGGATGTGCTTCCCGGATGGGGCAAGCTGGAAAAGAGGGGACCGGCATGGGAAGCCACGTGCGCCGGAGTATACCTTCAGGCAGGCGCCGACATCCTGATCATGGCTCATCCGGAAGCAATTAAAATCGCCCAACAAACCATAGAACAAATCGGCTGAAGGAGGAAAAGATGATTTTTATCGGTGAAAGAATCAATGCGGGTTTCAAGGATGTAAAAAGGTCAATTCAGGAAAAAGATGGGGATATAATAAAGGAATGGGCGAGAAAGCAGGCTAAAGCAGGGGCGAATTACATCGATGTCAACCTGGGGACAGCATCGAACAAGCCGGAAGACCTCTGCTGGATGATAGAGCAGGTACAGGAAGAGGTGGACCTTCCCATTTCCATCGACAACAACAGATCTGTCATGCTGAAGGAAGCCATCCCTATCTGCAAAAAGCCGCCCCTGGTAAACTCAACCACCGCCGACGAGGCCAAGCTGGACGAGCTTCTCCCCCTCGTTGCCGAGTACAAAGCGTCCATTATAGGTCTTGTAATGGATGAATCGGGCAGCCCCAAGTCGGCTGACCAGCGGGTGGAAAACGCGGGAAAAATCTTCGCCAAGATCATGGATTACGGTATGGAGCCGGAGCAGCTCTTTCTCGATCCTATCGTAATGCCCTTGAAGTTCATGCAGGAACAGGCAAAGGAAATTCTGAGCGGCGCCGCCCAGTTCAAGCTTTTTTCCGATCCCCCCTGCCATATTGTCTGCGGCCTGAGCAACGTTTCCAACGGCACCACCCACAAGAAGATGATCAACCGGGTTTTCGCCGCCATGCTCATAGCGAATGGATTAGATGCCGTTATCTGCAGTGTAATGGACGAGGAGCTTGTCAACACGATCCTCACCGCCGAGCTCGTAAT
>CBDUZM010000412.1:0-3619 GCA_965371685.1 uncultured Spirochaetaceae bacterium
AGGTAAGTCTGACAGGAGTCGTACCCCCCCCCGTTGTTGATCACGGAAACCATGACTTCCAGAGGAAAGCGGCGTTGCTGGTATGCCAGTGTCTACGAGACAAGAGCATATGAAGCGCTGTGAGCCTTGCAGAAAGAATAGCCCTGGAAGGAAAGGATAGCCTCCCAGATTTCCTCCAGATCTTTCCCCGGTACTTCCCTGCCCTCACCCCCCTGTAAAAATCGTTCTCTGAAATCCGGGAGCCTGATCCCTCCCTGTTTTTTTGAAAGCACTTTTCTCAGCCTGTCTGCTTCAGTTGGAGAAAACCCGCTAACGGCGATCGCAACGCGTGAAACATCCTCCTGGTAGACCATGATGCCGTAGGTTTCCTTCAGTGTTTCTTCGAAGCGGGGATGAAGACGCCGATAGTTTTTTCCGTGAAGCCTGTCAACATATTCTCTGATGTACGCATTGGCCGCGGGCCGGATGATCGAGCTCGCTGTTATGAGATGCTCAAAGTCGCCGTTGCGCATCTTTTTAAGCAGCTGTCGGGTGGCGGGAGACTCGATGTAAAAGATTCCCACCGTCTTTCCCTCTTCGATCATATTTCTTGTTTCCCTGTCTTTCAGCGGGCAGAACGAAGCCCAGTCGAGGCAGCGCCCATGGCGGGATTTGACGATATTCAGGGCATCCCGCAGTACAGCCAGGGACCGGTTTCCAAGAAGATCGATCTTTACCAGGCCGGCCTCCTCAACGGCGTCCTTTTCCCAGGCGATAACCGGATAACCCTGAGGGGAGAATTGGAAATGGGTATACCCGGAAAGGGATTCGGGAGTGATTACCACTCCGCCGCAGTGTGTTCCCAGGTAATGGGGAAACCCCCTGATGCGATTCGCAACCTGCATGATATAGTCCGGTATTTCCCCCTCCTTCCCTATTTGCCGGCAGCGGATCAAACGTCCCGTCTCTTCCTCGCCCAGGCCCAGCGCCCCGGCAGTCTCTCTAATGCAGGCCCTGGGACCCAGAGTTACATGGTTGGCCACCATGCCGGATCTTCCCTGGTAGCGTCGAAACACGTATTCCAACACCCTGCTCCGTTCATCCCACGGGAAATCCACATCAATGTCCGGCGGATCGTTTCTACCGTGGTTGAGAAAACGCTCGAAATAAAGATCGTACTTGATAGGATCCACGTGAGTGATCCCCAGAATATATGAAACAACACTTGCGGCGGCGCTTCCCCTGCCGCACGTTCTCGGAAAGCGGGAGACAATATCATGCACCACGAGAAAGTAACTGGAAAAACGTTTCCGCCGGATAATATTCAGCTCATAGTTCAGGCGGCGCTCGATTCCGGGAGTCAGGCTGCCGTATCGTCGTTCGACTCCTCTTTTGCAGAGAGCCCGAAGGGCACAATAAGCCTGCCCATCGGTCATGTCTTTAAAGCCGGGGAATACGAATTCCCGGTTCAGGATCGCTTCCGCGTCCGCCTGGCAGGCAATAGACCATGTGTTCCGCAGGGCTTCCGGCACAGCGGAAAAAAAGCTTTCCATCTCCCCGGAACCCGCAAACCTTTCGGCAGTCGAGCTCTTCTGGTCGGGAGGGACTTCGTCTACAGTGCAGTTCAGGTCTATAGCCCGAAGTACGTTGTAAATGGCTCTGTCCCTTTCAACTGTATAGACACCGTCGTTTACAGCGACAACCGGCAGGCCTGCACCTCTCGCCCATCTGAGGGGACGAATGAAGCTTTTCTCGAATGTCAGCTTTACAAACAGCCCCCGCCTGTCTCTCTTCATCAATCTCTCGAGTGTATCTTTTCTGTCAGAGACAATGGTCAATCCCTCCCACCCCCCCTCCAAAAGATCCTCCACAGGGTCGAAGTGGTTTTTCGATATGGGCGGTGGGTGGGGCCCCTCCCGGACCAGCAGCGAGCTGACGATTTCGTTTATTCTGGCGAATCCCCTGCGGTTTTGAGGATAAGCCGTGAAGAGCCTGCTTTTTCCCACAGAGACGATCACTCCGGCGACAGGCTTCACTCCTTCTCTCTGAGCGGCTCTTATAAATCGAATCAATCCGTAGAAATTATTGATATCCGCCATACCTACCGCCGGATAACCATTCTTCCTGGCACAGCGGCAGATCTCCTCAGGGGAAAGACAACCACGGAGAAGAGAAAAAAAAGACCGATAGTGAAGCGGCACGTAGTCGCCGCCGTTTTCCTTCATGAGTCAAACCCCATATACTTAACATCAGTATAGTATTTTAAAGGGACAATATCAAGGTTTTAACTCATTTCCCCAATTTTTTTCGTATGACCTTCTTTCCGGCAAATTCACTTTCCCGGACGCCTTGAAAAAAGAGAACAGCAGTGCTACTATATGGTCTGTATATTGAATTATACCGTGAATCGGTATTCAGGTATGTCTATCTTTCCTGTAAGGAGTAGGCCTTTGCAAACTTGTCATCGAAAACTTAAACCTTTTCTGCTTCTCCTGATTATGCTAATTGGCTTCCCCGCTTTTACGGAATCTGACGAGCAGACTATTATGGCTCTGCCCACCCACGCGCTCGGAGATCAGACTCTTTCCATAAGTGCGGGCCTGTTTATCCCACTATTCTACCAGAATTTCTCCGGCGAATACTTGCCTATCAATCTGAGCCTTGGCGGAACAGGGTCTCTTCAGTGGAATGCCTATCTCAACCACTCTTTTCTGCTAGGTGTGGAGGTGGCCGCATCCTTTTGTTATGATCCCAATAAGGTCGTATTGCTGATGCTTCCGCTTATTATCAAGGCAACCTATGTTTTCAACGTATCACGGTTTGAATTCCCTATCTTCCTGGGCGCCGGTATTTCGATTATGCGGTACCAGCAGATGTCCCAGGTGGATATTATACTCAAACCCGGCTTTGCCGCATACTGGCGCTACGACGCAAACTGGTCTTTCGGATTCAACTGTGTCTGGTGGCTCGATATGGAGCCTACAACCAAAAACCAGCCGCCCAACCAGGCAATGATGCTCAACTCCCTTGAAATAACCCCGAGCATCTTTTATCACTTTTAAGATGCTCTAATGAGGTTACTATGAAACGGATGCTTTCTATAATACTTTTAATATTCTCTCTTTTAATGCTTTTTTCCTGCTCGGATCACAATACTGCACTACTCTACTACCTGGCTAATGTGACGAAAATTATTGACAATTCCCTGGACAATAAGGCAACAATTTCCGCTATGGTGCACGATACAGGCGGTGGGGCATATTACGTGTCCGCAGGCGGCTCGATCTGGAGCCGCAGCAACATTGCAGGCACCACGTTGTGGAACCCGGTGACTCTTCCTAGCGGCGCCGCCTACTGCACTGCTATGACGCTATTCGGCGGCAACCTGTATGCAGCCTTCCTGATGAGCGGCGATTCTTACGCTTTTTATTCAGCCGCTCCATCTTTGACTCCCAGCTGGTCTGCCGTAACAGATATTGATATAGATGGCAAGCAGATATTGAAATTGTCGGATGTGAATGGAAATCTGTTTGTTTCAACTAAGGATGGTAGTGATTACATGCTCTACTATTCGGGCACAGGTGGGGATAACAGCTTTGCGGATACAACCTTGCCCACCCAGACGAAGCCCGTACTGGAC
>CBDUZM010000413.1:0-3616 GCA_965371685.1 uncultured Spirochaetaceae bacterium
GTGGAAATCCCCGTTTTCCCCGCCAATATTGGAAAGGGATGAGACAAGGATAACGAAGCCTGCAACGGAAGCCATGGCGATCAGCACTCCCCTGTAGCCGGTAAGAAAATCCCTTTTGATTAGCAGCGTCAGCCGTTTTAGATTATTCATGATCGTCCTCCTTGAAAAAGAGTTTTAATTTTACCCTTGTTGACCGTCACCGTGTTGAACAGGGTTTCCAGGTCTACTTTCGTCTCTTCGCCCGTGGTATTTTCTCTGACCACAAGATAGCCGCCCAGAACCTTGTCGGAATAGAGGACACCCTCCGGATCCGGCTGATCCTGCTCCAAACGGACATTGATCCGCTGCTGTATATCCTGCATATACTCCTGAAAGATAATCTTCCCTTCATCCAGGATAATCACCGGGTCTATCAGGTTTTCCAGGTCCCTGACCTGGTGTGTGGAGATTAGGATGATGCGGTCCGGTTCGCTGGTCCGGGCAAGAAGCTTGCGGAACTGGCTCTTTGACGGAATATCCAGGCCGTTGGTAGGTTCGTCCAGCAGCAGCAGTCGGCAGCCGGAAGCCATCCCGAAGGCAAGAAGAAACTTTTTCTTCTGCCCATAGGAGAGCTCTGACAGCTTCTTCTCTCCTGTAATGTCGAATTCCTTGAGAAAGCGCATGAAGGTATCCCTGTTGAACCGCGGGTAGAAGGGGGCATAGAGGAGCTCATACATCTTCATGGGAATAGGCGGAATGAAGAGCTCTTCCGGGATGATGTAAATCTCTTCCAGAAGCTGCGGCGGCCTTTTCTCAGGTTTAAATCCCAGAACGCGGCATTCTCCCTCCTGTGCAAAACGCAGCCCGGACATAAGCTTGAGCAGGGTGGTCTTACCGGCCCCGTTCTTCCCGAGGAGGCCGTAGATATTCCCCGGCGCCAGTGTCAGGTCCAGTTGGGAGAAGAGCTTTTCCTTTGTGTACCCAAAGGACAGGTTGCTTATTTCAACCATACTGTTACTCCTTATTAGTGTAGTAGTAGTCTAAGACACTAATAATGTAATATACCGGATACTAAAAGTCAAGAGTTTTTTCATTTGGTTTTATGTGATTTCAATCTTACCTGGACTTTTGTATGCTATTATGTTATAATTTTACGAAGATCATCTAAAAAAAGAACATGAAAATCCTGTTAGTGGCGCCGGCTACCAAAGAATATCGATTCAATCCAAAACAGGGACACAACCTGATGAAGATGTTCCGCTTTTCTCTTTTGAGCGTCTTATCAGTCGCTGCCTGTACCCCTCCCAAGCACGAGATAAAGATAATTGATGAGCATGTAGACTATTTGGATTTTGATATAAATGTGGATGTCGTAGGAGTCTCTTTTATGACCGCCCATGCCAACAGGGCATACGAAATTGGGGATGAATTCTTAAAAAGAAATAGAGTAGTGGTCTTTGGAGGGTATCATCCCACTTTTATGGCTGATGAAGCTTTGAATCACTGCAATGCGGTTGTGAAAGGCGAAGCCGAGAATTTATGGCCGCAGCTGTTAAGGGACATGGAAAAGAATAAATTAAAGAGAGTCTATTCCGCCGGCGAAACAACAGATTTAGCTCAGCTGCAAATACCACCACGCCATCTATTAAAAAAGAAAAATTATGTAAATATAAACGCTGTTCAGGCGACGCGGGGCTGTGATAATGAATGTGAGTTCTGCTCGGTGAGCAGTTTCTTTAAGCAAAAACAGCGGTTCAGGCCTATAGACAAGGTAATGGAAGAAATCGAGACACTCGACAGTAAATTTTTTTTATTCATCGATGATAATATCACGGGCGACATAGAATATGCGAAGCGCCTGTTTGAATCTTTGATCCCCTTCAAAAAGAAATGGGTCTCGCAGACCAGCATCACAATTACAGACGATCCTGAGTTGTTGAAACTGGCGGCGCAAAGCGGATGCTGTGGGCTCTTTATTGGAATTGAGTCCGTCAACAGTAAAAGTTTGGCTGAGGTTAATAAAGGCTTCAACAAAGTGGAACAGTATAAAACGGCCATTAAGAAACTCCACCACCATGGTATCTGCATTGAAGCAGGTTTAATGTTCGGCTTTGATAGTGATGATCTTTCCGTATTCGAGATGACTATGGACTTTACCGATAGAGTGAATCTGGATGGCGCCCAGGTATCAGTCGTCACTCCCCTTCCCGGCACAGCATTTTTTACCCGTTTACAAAAAGCAGGAAGAATTTTCGACTACAATTGGCAGCACTATGATTACAGGAATGTGATCTTTACTCCCATGCTGATGACTGCCGAACAGTTACAGCAGGGGTTTGATTGGTTCAGTCAGGAATTCTACAGGAAAAAAAGAATCGTAAAAAGGATTGCCAATAATCTTATAAAGGGCAACGTATACAGCACATTGGTGTTAAGCCTGCCGGTAAACATTGCTTATTACAATTTTGCTAAGAAATTTGGTGTCAAAACCCAATTACCAACTGCTTGCTGATAAAACAACACTTTGATTACCTTGACAGGATCGGCCAGTAAAAATAGAATCCAGTGAGAATGATCCAGTATGAAAGATACCTGAAACACCTTCCCGTAATTCCAGAGGTCGCCGCGAAGATAGTCAGGATTGCGGAGGATAAGCTTGATATCTCCTTTAAAGAGCTGGAGAATATTATAAAGGTCGATCCCGGAATGACCGCGAAGATATTGAAAGTGGCCAATTCGGCTCTCTATGCCCGGCAGAGGGAAATCAAGAGCCTGCAGATGGCTATTACCCTTCTCGGTTTCAAGAATATCAAGAGCCTGGTTCTTCTGGTTTCTGCGGCGGGACTGATTCCCAAACACGGCCGGACTGAATTTTACAGGCAATTCTGGGGACATTCTATCAGGACGGCGTTCCTGGCCAAGCACATGATCCTCCGTTCCCAGCAGAAGGAAATGGCCGAAGAGACTTTTTTGAGCGGATTGCTGCACGATATCGGACAAATTGCGTTTCTCAATGCTGATCCCGATGCATACAGAAAAGTTGTGAAAGAGGTGGAGGAGCAGAAGGGACAACTCGAAGAGTATGAGAAGAGAGCTTTCGGCGTGCACCACAGGGATCTGGGCGGCCTGGTTCTTCAGAAATGGTTTTTTCCCGATCTTTATGTGGATGTTGCCAGGGAGCATGCGAGCATAAACGTTACCTCGCCTCACAAACGCATTATAATCGCAGTTTCCGTCGCCGATTATATTACCCGGCAGATGGGTTTCGGAATAGATGCGGTCGAGGCGGAAGAATTCCTCGGGCAGCTGCTTCCCCGGGCCGGTCTTACCGATAGTGACTTGAGCTATTACAAAGAAAAATATCTGGAAGACCTCAAGGCGGATCCATTTTTTCTTGAGTGCCAGAGCCTCTTTTCACTCGGTTAGGAACACATCGACTCTAAAACTACTTTTTTAATATAATTCTCGCCTCGTTCCCGGTAGTCTCCAGGATCAAGACGGACATACGTTTGTACTCGTATACAATCCTGGCGCCTTCGAGCTTATTAACTTTCCGGTCGTTAAGCCTGATACGGAAAAGCATTCCCGGTTTGCTGTCTATGACCAGATCATCCCCCTCCCATCGGTATTCCACCCC
>CBDUZM010000414.1:0-3586 GCA_965371685.1 uncultured Spirochaetaceae bacterium
GGTCAAATGGAGAGTGTAACTATCAGGGATGCACAGGCTGATCCAGTTAATAGCAATGGGCTGTGTGGAGATTCAAGTTTTGACCGGATTACGGGGATTACTACAGCTAAGGATACTTTTTATGAAGTCGAGGTGGAGACCAAAGATAAGAAGATCATCAAGGCCAAGTCTAATCCTGTGATTTGTACAGAAGGTGATTCAAGTCTGTATTGGGGAGACCTTCACACGCACTCTTTTTATCATCAGTATAATGAAAAGCTTGGCTACGGAGATCCCTGCACCAGTCCGGAAGAGTTGATAAAATATGCCAGAGAGGTCACTCATCTTGATTTTATTGCCTTAACCGACGGAAGAGGGGCACTGCCTGACAACAAGGGATGGCAGGAAGGTCAGCAGGCGGTAATAAATAATTATAGGGAAGGTGATTTTGTAACGCTCAAAGGCTGGGAAATCCAGATGGGAACGGACGGGCACAGGAACGTAATTCACAGAGATGCAGTTATCGAAAAAAACTATACGGATGCTGTTTTTAGAGATGCCGATGTATGGGGCGATGTTAAAGGGAACGGGATGTCGGGTATTTTAGATTTTTACCACGGCCGGGAAGATGTTATCCTGATCCCCCATCATCCGATGGTCTGGATGAACTGGGACCATTATGACCGGAACCTGGACAGGTTGGTGGAGATCTATTCCTGCTGGGGGTCTTCGGAGCATCCTCGTAATCCATATTGGGATAAGGCTTCTTTACCTGGCTTGAGTGTAGTGGAGGCTTTGAACAGAGGATATAAACTTGGTTTTGTCGGCGGGAGCGATTCACATACAGGATATCCCGGAAGAAGTATTAATAACGCGGACAGATATAAGTTTTGCTGTTACAAGGCAGGCTACACTGCTGTCTATGCGGAAAAATGCACCAGGGAATCCATTTTTGATTCTCTAAGGAATCGTAGATGTTATGCCACTACTGGCGCCCGCATTATTCTGGACTTTGCAGTAGATGATGAATGTATGGGCCAAACGGCGCCTTTGGATAAAGCAGTCAAACACCACAGGATACGTATGCGAGTAACAGGCACCGATATAATAAGCCGTATAGAAGTGGTTTGTAACGGAGAGACCGTAAAGACGATAAAGCCGTATAAGGCATATTTTGAAGATGAATGGGTTGATGATACGGAAAAGGCGGACAAAGCCAGGTATTACTACCTGCGTGTGTTTCAGACGGACGGGAACGCGGCCTGGGCAAGTCCGGTGTGGATGCCTGCACCGTCCTGTTGATCATGAGGAGAAGAATGAAAAAGGTGAATTTCGGGATTATCGGAATGGGTGATATCGGGAATTTGCATGCCAAAGTCATATCCGAGATGGAGGAGGCAAATCTGGCTGCGGTCTCTTCGAGGAATGAAGAGAAGCTCAAGGATTCAGGGAAAAAATATATCGCTGATTGCTATACTGATTATAGGGAACTTCTCAAGAGAGAAGATATAGTCATAGTTAATATATGTACGGCCAGCGGGACTCATGCGGATATAGGGTTTGAATGTCTGGAAGCAGGCAAGCATATCCTGGTGGAAAAACCTATAGACATATCTCTGCCCAAACTGGACAGGTTAATAGCTGAGGCCAAAAAAAAGGAATTAAAGATCGGCTGTATATTTCAGCTTAGATTTTTTAAAGACTCTCAAAGAGTTAAAAAGGCGATTGAAGCAGGACAATTGGGGCGTCTTGTCCTGGGAGATGCCTATCTCAAGTTTTACCGCAGCCAGGAATATTATGACAACGCTTCGTGGAAAGGAAGCTTGGCCCTGGACGGCGGCGGCGCCCTTATGAATCAGGGGATCCACGGCATAGATCTCCTGCAGTGGCTGATGGGAGATGTAGAAAGTGTCTGTGCCTATAAGGGTACACTGGCGCATGAGAACATTGAGGTGGAAGATACGGCTGTGGCTGTTTTAAAATTTAAAAACGGCGCCTTAGGTGTAATAGAGGGAACAACATCGGTGTATCCTGATATTCCGCAGAGATTGGAATTGCACGGGACCAACGGGACAATTGTTTTGGAAGGGACCGAATTCACCGGCATCAGACGGTGGCAGACAAAAGACGAAATGGTGGACATTGTCCGGGACGCTCAGGACCATGTTGCCGGACCTGAAGCCGTAAGTGCCCTGGGCGGTATCGGGCACCGTATTCAGATAAAAGATATGATAGAGGCTGTCAATGAAAACAGGGAACCTCTGGTAAACGGCCGGGAGGCCAGGAAGTCACTGGAGATAGTTCTATCCATTTATAAATCGGCAGAGGAACACAGGATTATAAAGATTCCGTGAAGTTCGCGTTTAAGCGGCCTGGATTCTTGTTTTTGGTTGTCTTATGAGCAATTGACTCCAATCACGCTTGAACCCGAGGAGTGACAGGTAAAAACCGGTGTTTGGATGTAGATCATGGAGTTCCCCGAGATTGCGGGCGGCTTCATAGCCGCGAACGCTTTCATCCATTTCCCTTCCCACGCAGGTGTAGAGAAGCTCGATATTTTTTGACATCCATGCTCCGAGGCGGATAGGAACATCGTACTGCAAAAGTAAATCGATATTCTTATCCCGTCCGATTACAGGCTGCGTTATTATAAACTCTGCCCCTGCTTCCAGTTTTCTCTCGAGCTTCCCGATCTCATGGTCCTGAGGCTCATACTGGTTGAATGCCGCACCAAGCGAGAAGGCGCCCGGAAACTCTCTCCGTATATAGGTAAGCAGCTCAACAGACGTAACGCTCATTGAGTTTATCCCCAAATCTTCCGGATCAAGCCTGGGAAGGCGCGGGCTTCCGTCTCCGCTCACGCACAGTATATAACGAATGTCCTGCTGAACGGCATCGGTAAGCATGGCATCCAGGTCCTGTTTTCTGTGGAAGCTGTTGAGATGGAGGATCAAATCCCCGGGTTTTATGGGAAGGTCAAGGAATGAGATAACCTCCTGAGCGGTAAAATGGAGATTACCGAGTGGATTGTCCGGAATAGAAACGATGCTGCCGGAATCCAGAATCTTTCGGTACCGCTTTTCGAAAACCTCCAGGGCCGTATCAAAATCACTGACCGTCTGCCGCGGCGTGAGAAGCTCAATAACGTATGGATTCTCATGAAACAGCGTACTTTCCATTTCAGTTCCTCCTGCAGTATTACTGGCTTTATATAATATACATAACTAATTAGGTAAAGTTAAATCACAAGGACAGAGTGAGGCCCCGGAGCGGAAAAAGTCTTGACATCTGGTTTTTTATGTGATTACATACATATGGCTCACAAGGGGCGCCTCCAGCCCGTGGAAAGGGATTTTCCCACCTATCGAATAATCGCTTAAATTTTATCGCACTTGATAAATCGTTGGTACGTGTAATCTCTTTTATGACCTGAATAACGGGCACAGGTCGGAATTTAGGAGGGATAATGAACCGACGTTTACCGTCACATCCTAATTTGGAATACTATCGTAAACAGGCCAAAGTGCTGTTACAGGAATATCGCAATCATGAAGAATCAGCTGTATTCAGGATAGGATCTTACGTAGAGAAATCACGGGCAGGGTTA
>CBDUZM010000415.1:0-3582 GCA_965371685.1 uncultured Spirochaetaceae bacterium
CTCTTGCGCCCCGCTGCTTGACAAAGGGCAAAAAAAAGTTAAGATGATTAAGGCTTATGAATTTATCCAAAATCCGAATAATCTCACTGGTTTTTTGTCTTTTATGTTCTGCAGTCATTACTGCACAGGAACAGCCGATTCTAACTCCGGTGCAATATTTTGAACTGGTTTCCGAGAAGTTCAGTAAGATCCGGGATTACCAGGCTGACATTTCGATTACAAAGGATGAGAGTGAGATAGAATGGAAGGGAAATCTTATCTACAAGAGTCCCAATAAACTGCGTATAGACTATAAAGAGCCCAATGAGCAGGTTTTTGTCCTTAATGGGGAGACGCTCATGTTTTACCGGCCGGAATATTCCACCGTATTTGAGCAGACAATAAAGAATCGAAGCGAGTCTTCCGTTCTCCTTATGGCAGGCGGCCAGGAGTTGTCTCTTCTCAAGGAGAATTTCAATGTAGGTTATCTTATTGGGCCCGATCCTGTGCCCCTTGACGATGATTCGGACGAGATGGTGATTAAGCTCAAGTTTAGCGCCAATACCACTGCCGAAGGTTTCAAAGAGCTGGAAATTGCTTTGTCTTTAGACGGATTCTATCGCAGGGTGACAGGAAAAACTTACAACCAGACATGGACCATCGAGTTTACCAAAGTGGTTATCAATCCGGGAATTCCCGATCCCCGTTTTGATTATGAACCCCCTGCCAATGCGAATGTGTATACCGACTTTCTTTTCGGGACAATGGAATAATCAATGGAATCACTGGGTGAAAAGCTGAAGGAAGCCCGGATAAGTCAAAACACCACCGTCGATCAGGTGGCCCGGGATACCATGATATCGAAACGATACATCGAGGCTCTCGAGAAGGAAAATTTCGACGTTTTTCCGGGCGAAACTTACCTTATCGGTTTTCTTCGCAACTATGCCGAGTACCTGGACCTGGATCCCAACGCTCTGATTACCCTCTATAAGAATACGAAACTCCAGGAACAGCCTATCCCGATGGAAGAGCTGATCCATGGGAAGAAAAAAGTCCCGCCCGTAATTATTGGATTGGGCGCCGTGGCGGTTATTGCCGTCCTGACGGTTGGCTCATACTTTATCTTCCAGGGTGTTAAAGGTAAACAGCCTGAGCCTGCAGTTCAGGAAGGGTTGCCGGTAAGTTCCGGGGAAGAGACCGAATACTTTTTTACCGCCGAGACAGATACTCAGTGGTTTGGCCCAGGCGCCAGGATCTCTATACAGGTAGGTGATAGAGCTTATAAGGTGTCCGTCGAGAGCATAGAGAAAAATCTTATCCTCAATGTACCCCGCGGGACGATGAAAATGGAGGTAGGCGAATCGAGATTCCTGGACTTGAACCTGGATAATAAAAATGATATCAAGATTTTTTTCAACGATATAGACAATGAGGCCAAAAGGGTCAATCTTCAGCTTACCAGGGCATCTCTGCTGCTTGCGGAAAGCACAGGCGCCGAGGAAGCGAAAGAGCCGGAAAGCACGGGAACTGCGGAGACAGCCGAAACCTCCGAAACTACCGAAAGTCCGGATTCTTCCGGGGACACGGCAGAAGTTACTTCGGTTGAAACAGCTGATGCAGAGAGTGAAGAAGCCGTGCCTGCCCTGGAGGCGGTGCGAAAAGATGAGCGCCTGGTTATCCTGGAAGCGGATTCTCCCCGGATCTTTGAAGTGGAGATTGCCTTTCGAGGCAACTGCCTTCTCCGTTATCTTCTCGATGGAGAAACCAGGGACCAGCGTTTTTTCCAGAAGTCAGAAGAGTTTCTACTGGACAACGTGAGAAGGGAGGTAGTGCTCTGGATATCCAATGCCGGAGCGCTTACTACAAAAATAGAGAACAGGGAAGTTAAGTTCGGCCGGCAGGGTCAGGTCGTTACCAAGCTCATCCACTGGGTAAAGGCGGAGGAAAGCGGCAAGTACAGGCTGGAAGTAGTGTCCAGTTACTGACCTGATGAAAAGAGAAATAAAACGATTCGCTTTGGAAAGCCTGGGGTGCGCTAAAAACCAGGTTGATTCCGAAATTATTATAGCCTCACTGGAAGGGCTCGGATTTCAATATACAGCCGATACCGATCTCGCCGACCTTCTTATTATCAATACATGCGGTTTTATAGGCCCGGCCAAGGAAGAATCTTTAACAACATGCCTCGATCTCAGAGCCCGATATCCGGAGAAAAAGATAGTGCTTGCAGGCTGCCTTGCCCAGCGCTACGGCCGGACACTGGAGCAGGAACTGCCCGAAATCGACGGATTTTTCGCCTGCAGAAATCCCGCTGAAATCGGGGAACTGATTGAGAATCTTGCCGGAGACAATCTGGCCGGCCGAATCGGTCCGACGTACTCCCGCGAAAACGCACCTGAGCGGACCCGGCTTCTCTCCTTCCCGGGCAGCACGTACGTTAAAATCGCCGACGGCTGCGACAACCGGTGCAGTTATTGTGCCATCCCGCTGATCAAGGGGGGATTAAAGAGCCGGAGGCGGGAGGACATCGTCAGCGAGATCGAGCAGCTCCTGGAGCGGGGTATTATCGAGCTCAACCTGGTTGCCCAGGACCTTGGTTCCTATGGAAGAGACCGGGGCGCCGGTGAGCTCACCAGGCTCCTTCAGGAAATAGCACGGTTGAAAGGTGACTTCTGGGTCAGGCTCCTCTATGTTCATCCGGATCATTTTCCCCGTGGGTTGACGGACGTGATGAAGGAGGATCCACGATTTCTTCCATACTTCGACATTCCGTTCCAGCATGCGGACAGCCGCATTCTACGGGCAATGGGCAGAAAGGGCGGCCCGGACAGCTATCTGAATTTAATCGCCCGCATCAGGGAAGAGCTGGCGGACGCGGTTATCCGTTCGACGTTTCTTGTAGGCTTCCCAGGAGAGGATAAAGAGAGTTTCAGTGCCCTGCTGGATTTTCAAGAGGCTGCGGAACTTGACTGGCTGGGGGTTTTCCCCTACTCCAGGGAGGAAGATACTCCGGCTTACAGCATGAAGGGGAGGGTAAAAAAAACCATGGCGGATAAACGCAAGGCCGACCTGGAGCGGCGGCAGATCGATATAACTGAAAAGCGAATGAACCGCTTTGTGGACAGGAGCTTTCCCGTTCTCATCGAGGAGCCTGTAATCGGAGAGAGCTGCTGTCTGGCGCGCGGCTACATGCATGCCCCGGAGGTTGACGGCCTGGTGGTGCTTATGGGAGAGGATTTCAAGCCGGGCACTCTTGTCCGGGCACATATCACAAAGAGAAACGGCTTCGATCTGGAGGCGGTTGTCGACTAATCGACTAATCCTGGATATCCCGCCACCTGTGGCAGGCTACCAGATGGTTATTTCCCGTCTCTTCGAGCTCGGGAAGCTCAGTACGGCATATCTCTTCGGCATACTGACAGCGGGGATGAAACCGGCAGCCGGGAGGTGGATCGATTGGATTCGGGACATCTCCCGTGAGGATTATCTTTTCGACCCCCGAATCCGGATCGGGAATGGGAATGGCCGACAGCAGAGCTTTGGTATATGGATGAAGCGGTTGGTCGAAGAGCGCTTTTGTGCTGCTGAGCTCTACTATCT
>CBDUZM010000416.1:0-3561 GCA_965371685.1 uncultured Spirochaetaceae bacterium
ATCCCGGCATAGACCCGGCGGCTATTCTAAGGGCGCTCTATCTGAATCTCACAACGGCAAAGAGAGTGAGCGGCGCCAGCACTATCACCATGCAGGTCGCCCGATTGATGAAGCTCAGGGCCAGGACCATGCCCAGCAAAGTACTGGAGATGTTCGAAGCCTTACGCCTGGAGCTGATCTACCCGAAAGACGAGATTCTGCGGTCCTACCTGAACCATGCTCCCTATGGGGGAAATATCGTCGGTGTACAGGCGGCTTCGCTGCGTTACTTCGGTAAGAGTACGGCATCGCTGACCTGGGCTGAGGCGGCGCTGCTTGCAGTACTGCCCAACGCTCCCTCCCTCATCCGGCTGGACAGGGGAAGGGAAGAGCTTTTAGAGAAACGCAACCGGCTTCTCATGCGTCTTGGAGACCGCGGGTATCTGGACGACAATGCATACCTGCTTTCGATCAGGGAGCCTCTGCCGGCGGGCGAGAGCCCATTTCCCGGATTCGCTCCTCACCTGGCCGAACGGATACGGCGCGGCACCCAATCCGGTGTGGTTCGAACCACCCTGGATTCGGATATCCAGCAAACGGTGAAGGATGTAGTCGTATTTCATTCGGAAGCGCTTTCCAGGCTAGGCATATATAATGCAGCGGCTGTCGTGGCCGAGACACAGTCGGGAAAGGTCCGGGCTTACGTGGGTTCCCAGAATTTCGGCGATCATGAGCACAACGGACAGGTGGACGGTGTAAACGCAGTCCGCTCCACCGGTTCTCTGCTCAAGCCTTTTCTCTATGGACTGGCTATGGATGACGGCTTTTTCCTCCCGCGGACTCTCATCAAAGATGTTCCTTCCCAATTCGGATCTTTCTCTCCCAAGAATCCCGATCTGGGATACAGCGGTCTCGTTACCGTGCGGGAAGCTCTTATCCGATCCCTCAATATTCCGGCGGTCAGGACACTCCAGGATTACGGGCTCCAGAGGTTCTACCGTTTTCTTAAAAGTGCAGGATTGAACAGCCTTTTCCGTCCGGCACAGGACTACGGGCTGACTCTTGTCCTGGGAGGCGCCGAGGCCAGCCTTTTCGAGCTGGCAATGCTGTTCAGAGGTCTTGCTCTGAATGGGGTTTTCTCCCCTCTCAAACTGCTTGAAGTTGAAGAGGCGGAGGAAAACTTTCCCGCCCTTATCAGCCCGGGCGCCTGCTATCTGGTTCTTGAGATCCTTAAAAGCTTGAAGCGGCCGGGGATGGAGTATTACTGGGAAAGCTACGCAGGAAGCTCTCCCTTTGCATGGAAGACGGGAACCAGCTACGGGCAGAAGGACGGATGGGCTATTGGCGTCAGCCCTGACTGGACCATCGGCATCTGGGTGGGGAATTTCACCGGCGAAGGAAATGCAAACCTGAAGAGCTCCCGCTGTGCCGCTCCCCTTCTCTTCGATATACTCCGTACCCTTCCCGGCGGTGAGGAAGAACAGTGGTTCGAGCCTCCTGTAGATGCGCTAAAACCTGTAAAACTATGCCTGAAGACCGGATTCAGGGCCGGACCTGACTGTGTGGATACGGCGTACAGCCTGGCGCCTGTTCGGGCCCATCCCATTCCGGTCTGTCCCTATCACCGGTCGATCTTTGTCACCGACGATGAGTCGTTCAGAGTGAACTCCCTCTGCTGGACCCCGGGGAACTATAAGAAGGTGGCCCGGCTGATCTATCCCCCGGATGTGGCCCAGTTCATGAGAGAGAGGGGACAGGTAATAGATTCTCTGCCGCCCTTTAAACCCGGATGCGAAGGGAGGGAAGGTGAAAAACCTGTGAGAATTCTCTACCCGGAAGAGGGGGCCTTACTCTGGATACCCCGCGACCTGGACGGAGAGTTTCAGAAGGTTACTCTCAGGGCCGCGCACGCCGAGACGGAACGGATCGTCTACTGGTATGTGGATGACGTGTATCAGGGGAAGACTCAAAGCTCTCACTCCAGATCCATTTTGCTTTCCAAAGGCTGGCACAGCCTGGAGCTTGTGGATGAAGGGGGGTTCCGTGTGTCACGAAAGTTTTACGTGAATATCAGGGATTGAAACCATATTCCCGATTGTAATGACTGGAAGATGATGTCTGAAAGAAGCGGAAAGGATGAGCATAATAAAGAAGGTTGCCGGCAATCAGGCGGCTGAGATAGGCTTCGACTGCTTGGGGCGTCGGTTTAGTAGGTAAAATCTCGGTAGTGCCTGCTTTCGAAAGGTACGCCGTATCAAAGGAGTGAGATCCGTAAAACACCATCCTCAGAATACCAAACCGCTCCATAGATGGTGCAAGAAGGTAATGTAATGGAGAATCTCTATGCCGTCATTCGTTTTTCGATCCCTCTCATCCAAAGAAACGACGATACGCTTTCGGGTTTCCGGATGATCCCGAACCAGTTCGCGTAAGCCTTTCAGGTGCCGATCGACGATTTTCACGGAAGCCTTCGCTTCAATAGCGCAATCTATGTAGTTGATAATAAAATCCACCTCTGTACCGCCGGCAAGCCGCCAGTATGACATGTGAGCATAGGATTCTGTGTAGGAGCTATACGTGCACAGCTCATGGAAGACCCAATTTTCGAAAGCCTTTCCAAACAATTCGGATCCATACTGTATGTCACCCCGTTTGGTCAAAAAGTTCACAATTCCCACATCAAAAAAATAAAATTTCGGCGATTGAACTATCCTTCGCTTCGGTCTTCTCCTGTATACATGAAGGAAGTATCCCAATAATGTGTCGACAAGAATTTCGAAATACCCTCGAACAGTTTGGCTTGAAACGCCGGTATCCCGAGCGATTGTTGTATAGTTAACGACTTCGCAATCCGACAATGCAGCGGCGTTAAGGAATTCGAAGAACGCCGGCAATCGCCGTACAAGACCTTCGGCGGCAATTTCTTCCTTGAGATACTGTGATACATACGTGTTCAGCAGACGTTTCGGGGAATTGCTCAGATAGATCCTCGGTATGGAGCCATGGTTCAACATCCTCTCCAGATCGAATGCATCTCCCAGTTCCTTGCCTGAGAAGCCGAACAACTCATATTTCACCCCTCTTCCGCCAAGCAGGTTTGCCTTTCCTTTTTTCACCTTTCTGGCGCTCGAGGCGCACAAAGCAAAGTTTACTCCCATTTCTTCGTGCAGCCAGTGCACTGCGTCCAACAATTCAGGAACCTTCTGGATTTCGTCGATCACCATGAAACGATAACCTTTTAGCCTCGTCTCTTCGATGATGAGCTGGGGCTTTTGAAGATATCGCCGATAAACACCTGGCTGTAGCAGATCGATACGATACGCTTCAGGAAACGTACGCTTCAAGAGAGTGCTCTTTCCCGTCTGGCGGGGTCCCCAGAGAAAAAAAGTCTCCTGACAATCGGAAGGCAGCTTGAGACTTCTCTCAAAATATTCATTCATAACTTGAGAATTGCATGTAATATTCAATTTGTCAATGAAATTTATTATGTGGAAAAAGCGAATTTCTGGTAGATGTTGTCCCCGTGTGCCTATCGCAGGTTATATAAACTAACCCAATAAATATTGAATTAATAAAAAGAAA
>CBDUZM010000417.1:0-3528 GCA_965371685.1 uncultured Spirochaetaceae bacterium
AACTTCGCACATGAGTACAAAACGGGGCACATCGACACTGCTCCCGTTAGGGAGCCGATCCACAACGGCACGGCAGACCCAATCTCTTTCTATAATAACGCCAGGTCCACTAAATGTGACGCTACCAAAATTTTGAGAGAATCGAGAGAGGGAGGCATAAAATGAAAATTATAATATTGGGCGGAAGCCCCAAGGGCGAAACGAGTGTGACCATGCAGTATGTTCAATTCATCCGGAACAAGTTTCCCGAGCATGAGCTGGAAGTACGCCAGGTGGCTCAACCAATAAGGAAACTCGAACAGAATGAGGACGCATTCAAGGAGATTATCGAGGAAGTTCGCTCAGCAGATGGAGTTATCTGGGCTTTCCCGCTATACGTCTTCCTGGTTTGCTCTCAATATAAAAGATTCATCGAGCTTATCTGGGAAAGAAAGGCGGAAGGGGCATTTAAAGGCAAGTACGCCGCAGCTCTCTCCACTTCCATCCATTTTTATGACCACACGGCGCATAACTACATGCGTGCGATCTGTGACGACCTGGAAATGAAATACGCCGGTTGCCACTCCGCTGCCATGAGAGACCTGATGACTGAACGCGGGCGGGAAACATTGACCATGTTTGCGGAGAGCTTTTTTGAAGCGGCAGAAAACGGGATACTGCCTTCCAGGGCTTATCATCCGATAAAGCGGCAGGATTTTACATATCGGAGGAGTGATAATCCAGGCAGCCGGCTCACGACAGACAAGAGGATCGTAGTTGTAACCGATACCGGGAAAGGCAATACGGGTGAAATGATAGAAAAGTTCACAGGACTCTTTTCGAATCCCGTTGAAGTGATCAATCTGAATAAGATCGATATCAAAGGCGGATGCCTTGGCTGCCTTAAATGCGGTTCAAACAATGTCTGCGCGTACACCGATGAATACATGGATATGTACAATACCCGAATCAAGACTGCGGATATATTGATCTTTGCCGGAGAAATCAGGGACAGATACCTCTCTTCCAAATGGAAGCAGTTCTTTGACAGGAGCTTCTTCAATACGCATAAACCTTCTCTTCAGGAAAAGCAGATTGGTTTCCTTATTTCAGGACCACTTGCCCAAATTCCCAACCTGAGGGAAATTCTCACGGCTTGGGTGGAAATACAGGGCGCCGGTATTGTCGATTTTGTGACAGACGAAGAACATGACTCGGCGAAGATCGATGCGGCTGTATCGGCTCTGGGGGAAAGGCTGCTTCGGTTCGCGTGTAACGGTTACATTCAGCCGGCCACTTTTTTAGGTGTCGGCGGAATGAAAGTATTTCGGGATGAAATTTGGGGAGGGCTGAGTGTCGTGTTCAAGGCCGATCATAGATACTACAAAAAAAACGGCATCTACGATTTTCCTCAGAAAAAGGTCCTTAAAATTATCTTTATTAAGCTGTTATACCTGATTACCTGCATACCTGCTATAAACAGGAAGATGACGCAGAATTTCAAGAAGATGATGATTATGCCTTACCGGAAAATTCTCAACCCCCGTTGACAGCCAGCCATAAAAGCC
The DNA here is from genome assembly GCA_965371685.1 of uncultured Spirochaetaceae bacterium. Lineage (GTDB taxonomy): Bacteria > Spirochaetota > Spirochaetia > SZUA-6 > CAZLRN01 > CBDUZM01. The sequence continues at coordinate 1,548 of CBDUZM010000417.1, forward strand.
GCATATTTCGATTGGTGAAAATGATGATAAATCTTGGCATTATCGGAACCGGCGGTATGGCAAACGGACATGCCCGCGCATACAGCGAAATATCCGGTGTGAAAATGACGGCCTGCTGTGATGTTGTAGAAGAGAGAGCCGCACAGTTTGCCGCGAAGTGGCAAATACCAGCGTATTACACAAACTACAAGGAGATGATGGAGAAGGAGAAACTGGATGGTGTCTCCGTAGTCACACCCGACAGTATGCATGCAGGTATATCTCTCGATGTGATAGGTGAAGGAATACATATTTTATGTGAAAAACCTCTTGCGACGAACCTTGTTGATGCGAAAAAGATGGCTGCCGCAGCAAAGGAAAAGGGCGTAATCAACATGATAAATTTTTCCTGGCGCAACCATCCGGATCTTCAGGAAGCGTCTCTGGCCGTATCGCGGGGTGAGATAGGGAAAGTGATTCACGTGGAGGGAAGCTTCCTGCAGAGCTGGCTGGCCACGGGTATATATAACAGAGATATCGCGGATTCGCCAAGGCTTGTTTGGCGGTTGAGCACGAGGGATGGAAATGCCGGCACCTTGAGTGATGTGGGGTGCCACCTTTACGATGCTGCAGAGTTTCTCTGCGGCGGAATAGATTCAGTATTCTGCACATTAAAAACTTTCGACAAGGAAATACCCGGCAATAGTGTCGGTGATTATATTCTGGATGCAAACGACAGCTATGTATCTAATGTAATCTTTACTAACGGGGCTATCGGATCCCTGCACGCGACCCGCTGGGCTCACGGTTACGGTGATGTTCTGAGGCTGAGGGTATTCGGCACTGACGGAGCGATCGAAGTAGAGTTAAAAGCGGGCAGCTCCGATGAATACAGAATAATCTCGGGCAAGAAAGCGATCAATACTCTGGCGTGGAAAAAAGTTGCATGTAAGCCGAAGCCCACAATATACCGCAAGTTCGTTGAAGCTGTCCGAACCGGGAAGAACTGCCAGCCGAATTTCGAGCACGGGGTTAGAATACAGGCATGCCTGCACTATAGTATCCTTTCCCAATTCAAAGGGAAGTCCATGAAAATTGAGCTGTAAGGTCGGGGAAGAAGCTGTATCGTACAATGCAGCATAATAACGAACAATGAAATAATAAACAGAAAGGATAAAACAATAAGGATAAAACAATGCAAAGAAGGAAACAGCCTGAAAATGCAAACCTTGGTTATTCCGATACACCGGTTCTGGAAGGTTCGGGGTACCACGTTCACGATGGTGAAAGGCTCCAGCCGCCCCTGGTAACCCCCGGTCCTATTGGTAGTCCTCCGTCGGACGCTGTCGTGCTTTTCGATGGGTCTGACCTGAGCAAATGGGAGGGCAGAGATGGAAAGGCGAAATGGAAAGTGGAAAACGGGTACATGGAAGTGGCGCCGAAAACAGGGAATATCCAGACCAAAGAGCGCTTCGGGAATATCCAGATCCACCTGGAGTTTGCCTCTCCTGTAGAGATCAAGGGTGAGGGACAGGGAAGAGGCAACAGCGGTGTCTTTCTGATGGGAAAGTACGAAATCCAGGTTCTCGACAATTATGATAACCCCACCTATGCCGATGGGACAGTGGGCGCCATATACGGACAGTTCCCACCTTTAGTCAATGCCATTAAGAAACCCGGGGAGTGGAACACCTTCGATATTCTGTGGGAAGCTGCTGAATTCGAAGGGAATAAGCTTGTGAAGCCGGCGTATGTCACGGTTCTCCTGAACGGTGTCCTCCTTCACCATCATAAGAAACTTCTTGGTATTACTGATCACAGAATACTGACCGACTATGAACCTCATGCCTCGAAGGCGCCCATTATGCTCCAGGATCATGGGGACCTTGTTCGATTCCGCAACATCTGGCTCAGGGAAATTGGTGACTACGATCAATAAGGTATTAAATCAGGACCACCCGAGTCGATACCCCGTTTCGTACATTGTAACGATATTCTCAGG
>CBDUZM010000418.1:0-3518 GCA_965371685.1 uncultured Spirochaetaceae bacterium
GAGTTCAACTGAAAAAAGCGTGGCATTTCCTCGAACAACGAAGAAATATCGCTAAAAGATATCAACAAGAGCTTTCGGCCTGTGATTTTTTAACTTTGCCCGTGTTTAGAGACGATCATGCATGGCACCTCTTTATCATACGGCTGGCGCCTTCGCAATTGAAAATCTCTCGAGATGAATTCATTGCCCTTCTCAACAAAAGAGGGATAGGCGCCTCGGTACACTACATACCTTTACACGTCATGCCATACTACCAAAAGCTATACGGTTACAAGGCCGGGGACTTCCCCACTGCGTACAGTAATTATAAAAACAGCATTAGTCTTCCAATCTATCCTTCACTCACGAATGAGGAAATATCCCGTATTGTTGATAGTATTAAAGAAATCGGCTACACTGCTTTTAAGAAACAACATCACTCACAATGAGCTGATTCAAGCCTTCCAATTATGCAAACAGAGCATTCAGAAATTGCAATTACCGATCTTGAATTCCTGGAGGATTACTATTCGCCGGAGATGCTCTTCATCCTGACTGTTCGTTCCTCGATCCACAAAGGCAGGATCCTCTCAATCGGCCTGCCCGACCTTACCGATGGATATTTTGCCGTCTGTGCCGGGGATATACCGGGGGAGAACCGGTTATCTCTTTACGGCGAGAGTATGCCTTTCCTCGCGGAGGATACCGTCAGCTATCGAGGAGAACCAATCTTTTTGCTTGCAGGTCCGGACAGGGATACGCTCAGGGAAATGGCAGATGCTACTGCCGTCGAATATGTGGAAGAGGAAGCAGTACTGGATCCGGACGAAAGCAGCCGGTCGAAGAATTTAATTTATAATTACAAGAGCGGGAACTGTTCCAGGGCCTTTAAAGAAGCCTTTCGGATAATTGAAGGCGAATACAATGTGTCCGTTCAATCGCTGTGTAACTTCCGCCCCCAATGTATCGTCTGTATAAGCGATAATGAAGGAGGATTTATTATATATGCACCCTCTCTTTATCCACACAACACGAGAGACACTGTAGCGAATCTACTCGGTCTTTCCCCGCGGAAATTGAGGGTGATCGTCTCCGACATTACCCATTGTGCAGCGGGATTGGGTTACACTACTTTAGCAGCCGGTCATGCGGGCCTTCTCGCTTTTCATTCCGGCAGACCCGTAAAATTGACCTACGATTTCGAAGAGAGTCTTCGATTCTGTCCAAAACGCTTTCCCATTAATTTCCACTACAAGACTGCTATAGATCAGGAAGGAAACCTGAAGGCTATAGATGTATTATTGAAGATGGATGCCGGCGCTTACAGTATTCTTGCTCCCCAGGCAATGGAACGGGCCGCTCTATCAGCCTGCGGGATTTATTCCTGTGCCAATGTAAAGGTAAAAACCTGTATATATAATACAAACAAACCGCCTTTTTACGGTTTTTCCGGTTTTGGTGAGCCGCATGCGGCCTTTGCCGTGGAAAGTCAAATGGACAAAATCGCTGAAGCCGCCAATTTGGATCCCTATACCTGGAAGAAGAACAATTTGGTGCAGCCCGACGGATTGCTTCCGGCGGGAGGGAAGGTTTCCGGATCTGATAAACCGCTTCGAGTGCTGGAGGATGTGGTCGAACGATCCGATTTTCAAAGGAAATTCGCTGCTTTCGAAGCGGCAAAAAAACATCGGGAAGATTCCTTTGATTCGCAAACTTCCCGGCGGGGGATCGGACTTGCTTTCGCGTTTCACGGTATCGGCTCGTTTCCTCAAGCTCAGGTAGAACCGAGTAGTTTTAAAACCGTTTTTAACACCAACAAAAAGCTCCTCTGCTACAGCTCTTTCGTCGGATCGGAAAAACTTTACAAGCAGATAGCCTCCGGCATTTTGAGTATCCCGGAAACCGATATCTATGTGCACGGAACAGATACCGCCTCTGTTCCCGATTCAGGGCCTTCCATAGGCGCCCGACCCATCTTTATCGGCTGCCATCTGCTCCACCAGTGCTGCGAGGTTATAAAAAAGAAACGTATCCGGATCCTGCCGCCGATCGAAGTAAGAAAGAAGTACACACAAAAGGATAGAGTACTGTGGAATCCGGAAACACGAAAAGGCGATCCTTATCCCGCTTTATGCTGGGAGGCAACGGTTGTGGAAATCGAGTTGGATCCGGTTACCTTAACACCTCAATGCAAATTTGTCTGGGTAAGTCTGGGTACCGTATATGACGCCGAACGGCGTTCCGCCGAGGCGGAGGTGGAAACAGCAGTCGTCAAAGAACTGAGCGCGGCAACGCTGGAAATATTGAACGAATCAGAGGATATTTCCAAACGCTGTCTTACATACAGCCCTCTGGAGACGCCGCTGGTGGAAGTAAATATCCTCACTTCCTCTGAATCCGGTGCAGCGGCAACAGGATTCGGCGATCAAGCAGTGACTTGTCTTACGCCGGCGTTTTCAGCCGCGGTATCACAGGCAATGGGTGTATCAATAAATCAAATCCCCGTTACTCCGGAAATGCTTGATTCGATGCAGGAAGAATAAGGTTTAAGGAATAGATGGTTATAAGCTGCACAGTAAACGGTGAGAAAAAGACCCTCGATGTGCCGCCTTTGAAGGCGCTGCTCGATATTCTGAGGGATGATTTAGGTTTAACCGGTACCAGGGGGGGGTGCCGAAAAGGAGTATGCGGAACATGTCTGGTGCTCCTCGAAGGTGACCTGGTAAACTCCTGTCTGATTCCTGCTTTCAGAATCCAGAACCAGAGAATTACCACTTACGAAGGTCTTTTAAAAAGCAGGCTTTTCGCCAATATCGATAATATTTTCAGTGAAAGCCGTATGGGTGACTGTAAATACTGTTCCCCCGGCATAAAGATGGCAGCCGCGGCTCTTTTCTCCAAGTCGAAAAGCCCAAAGGAACAGGATGTCAAAGAAGCTTTTTCCGCAAATCTCTGCGCCTGCGGCAGCTTCAATACGCTTTTCAGTGCAATAAAAAAAATGTCGGGAATGGGGAGCAGATAGTGGGTAAAAAAGAAGCGGAGGTCTTCCGTCCGGAACACCTGACGGAACTTCTCTCAATTTATTCCCAACACCCCGATGCCGTGCTCATGGCAGGCGGAACGAAGATTCTGGCAGGAGAGCCGCCCCGAACCGAGATTATTGACCTTACGACAGTTGAAGAGCTAAAGAAGATACGTCGTACAGACAGATTCATGGATATAGGACCCGCCCTATCGATCGCAAGGATATTGAGCACAGGAAGACGCGTTATTCCAGGAGTACTCTATGATGCTCTGAGCTCAACAGGAAACCTTGCGATCAGAAATATTGCTACACTGGGAGGCGGTATATGTGGGGCATCTCCTTACTCCAGTCCCCTACCCGCTCTATATGCTCTGGAAGCCCGTCTCGAGATCAGGAGCAGTACGACCAACCGTTGGCTTCCGATCTCCAGATTCATACTGGACCGGGAGACAATCGATCTCAAACAGGGTGAAATTCTTACAGCAATTCGAGTGCCTTTTGAAGACTGGACCGT
>CBDUZM010000419.1:0-3510 GCA_965371685.1 uncultured Spirochaetaceae bacterium
CACCCATTTCAAAAACATTTCTACGCGAAATGAGACATCGGTAAAGAAGTTATATAATAGTTTAACATTATGTATTTCGCTTTTAAATATAACGACTTACTAAAATTATGTCAAGAGAAAAAGATCAATGACCAACTTGACATCATAATATCTCCTGCCTAGATTATAGATTATGGATAAAAGCACTTCACTATACAGAAATATGATTTTAGTCTCGATACTTTTTTGCCTTTTTCAAATTCTTTTTTACAGTACTATTGTTCCTGTATATAGGCTTCCTTTACTGAACTGGTTGATGTTTCTCCTGGTGTGTATTCCCTTTCACGGTTTAATACTACTGGCCATGATTAAGCTCAGGCATCTCTTTGTACTGGTTGATACCAAGGCAGCTCTGACGAAGATCAATATATCCAACCTTTTAAGCTTGTTCCGCATCAGTTCTATTCCCACCCTTCTCTTCTCTTTTCTTTCAACTAAAAAAGTATCGCTCCTAATCATCACCCTGGCATTTCTCTCCATTGTCTTTATCACGGATTTTGTTGACGGGAAACTGGCCCGCAGGTTGCATCAAGTTACATTTATCGGACAATACCTTGATTCCACCAGCGATTACCTGGTACTTATCACCACTTCAATAATTTTCCTCCAATACCATATTATATCCATCGGTTTTCTTATCCTTCTGTTAATCAGGCTCTTTGTAGTGGCAGGGGGCAATACCCTGATTTTCCTTCGGGAGAGTCATGTCGACCCGAAGACATCCTATTTAGGCAAGGCAAGTGTTTTTGCCGTGATGCTTTTCTTTGCCTTTCGCTTGCTTAAATTCCTTCTCGAAATAACGAATATGGAATTTCAAGGCAGTCTGCTTCTTTTCTCCCTGATAGACAGGTTGGAATATATGGCAGAAGGAGTAATTGTGGTCTCGATTGTTGAGAAAATCAGTCTGCTGAGAACAACTTTCAAGGAGCTTGGACAAGTCAGGAAGGAATCGTCGTAAACGATGCCTATACCGCCCTTCTCTTTTGAAGGTCCTGGAATAGTGTATTATATGAATTTACCAGGGGATAGCTATAGAATAGGCTGTAGCCATCTCGAGCCCGTCTACTTACGATTTCCCGAAGCTTCTTATCCATTGTATTTCTCGTTTCAAAGCTGTATTCATCTTTTCTCCCCATTCGCATGCTTTTTCCCCAGATGGTTGTAAATGTGAACGGGGTAAGTAAGCTGCCCTGATAATCATGTATGTAGTAGTAACACAGCGTATTACCTCGATCTCTCTTAAAAAAAGCCAGCATCATTACTCATTTATTATCGGAAGATTTGAAGAAAAAAAAGAAAATTCAAATTGATTTTCTAAAGTATTCGCTCTGGACTGTGTGGCGCGTCTGCGAGTAATAACTATATTTTTTTTGCGATCCGCCTGTGCAGCGACTCTTATAATCTGCACTCCTCCGTCATTCTGAATTCTTATTGAAAAGCTCTCTAAATCCTCTGGAGGCTTTTCCAACGTTTCAGTTTCTCTGACCTTTTTGGAATCGAGCTCTATTTGAATACTTCTGACTCCAGGAATATGCTCTTCGTATTTTTCTATAAAATTGTAAAGAGTTTCACTGATCCCAATGGGACGATCAAAGTAAAAGTCTTTCTCACCCTGTTTTAGACGGTATCCTTCGTCGCTCCTCTCAACACGGAATGAAATCATTCCTTCGAATCGATACCATGTTTCACTGCCCAGAAAAACCCAGGGGTCATCAAAAATAATAACCTTTACCACCGGGCTGAAATACTCACCTTCAAGATCTATAATCACGGCTTCTCTATCAATAGGTATGAGCTCCAGTTTCATCTGATTGCCATCCGCTGAAAGCACTCTTACGCGTGCAATTTCTGTCTCTCCGGTGAATGCCGTAATGGATTGTACGAATAATAGAACGCAAATGATGCCGATAACGAGAATCAGCAAGAAAGGAAGCCCTACGGCTTTCTTGAAACGAAACACAAAAAATCCTAAAGCAGTGCCGCCGAGAAATGTATATAGAACGACTATGTTGAGAAATTTATTTGCTCCGGGTAAAAAGACGCCCGTCATGACAAATGCGATCCCCAGAGACAGGCTGAGACTTACCATCACAAATTTTCGGGATAATGCTTTTTCTCTGTCACCCTCTCTTTTAATTCTGCGGCTAAAACGGCTAAGAGCAATGCCAAATGCTATTCCGGATAAGAAGAACCAGGGATAAGGACTGGTAACAAAGTAAGCGCTAAAGCTCATAGATATCACCGAACTTGTCAGTTAAATATGAAACAAAATGGTCAGCGGTAAGCTCTTCGCCGCTAACCATCAGGCATAGTTCCCTGGCGGGGAATACGGCGCCATGGCTATGTATTTTCTCGCTGGTCCATTTTAATATACGCTCAAATTGGCCTTCCTGAATATCTTTCTCCAGATCGGGAATTTCCTTCTTCAAGATATGATAAAATTGAGCGGCGTACAAATTTCCTAAGCAGTAGGTGGGGAAGTAGCCGAAAGCCGCCATTGACCAATGGATATCCTGGAGAACACCCAGCGCGTCATCCTCGGAATGTAATCCTAAGAGATCCATCGATTCACGCTTCCAGGCTTCAGGAAGATCGTCGACTGCAAGTTGTCCCTCTATGAGCTTCTTCTCCAGATTAAATCTTAGGATGATGTGAAGATTGTACGTCACTTCATCAGCCTCCGTTCGTATCAGAGAAGGCTCCACTTTATTGATTGCCCGGTAAAATGCGGCAATTTTCGTGTTACCGAAGACGTCGGGAAATAAATCCTTGAGCTTCGGGAAGAAAAATTTCCAAAAGTGTAAGCTTTTGCCAATCATATTCTCCCACATGCGAGATTGGGATTCATGTATTCCCATCGAAGTGCCGCCTGCCAGCAGCGTACCCGCAAGCTCTCTTCCTATGCCCAACTCATAGAGACCATGCCCCCCTTCGTGAATACTTCCGAAAATACCGGCGTTGAAAAAATCTTTCTGATAGCGCGTCGTCATTCTGATATCGGCAATACCCAGAGATGTCGTAAAAGGATGAGCTGAAACGTCCAGTCGGCCGGCTTCGAAATCGTATCCCATCCTCTTCAATACCTCCAGACTAAAACTCTTTTGTTTATCCACCGGATATTCACGGTGCAGCATGGATGTGTCTGTCTTGTGTGGGGATTTTATTATCTTCGCCAGTAAATCTTTGAGTTGATTTTGCAGGACAGAGAAAACAGCTTCCACATCACTCGTTTTCATCCAGGGTTCGAATTCATCGAGAAGCGGATCATATATACTCTCTTTGTATCCCAACCTTTCGGCTTTCTCTATCGTTAAATCCAGGAGCCGCTGTAAATGAGGAGCAAAGAGAGAGAAGTCTGACTTTGATCTCGCTTTCACCCATTTTGCCTGGGCAAGACTCGTCTCTCTGGCCAATTCCTTCACCAGAGTAGCAGGTAATTTCGTAAGTCGGTTATACCTGTGGCGGAGTTCA
>CBDUZM010000420.1:0-3505 GCA_965371685.1 uncultured Spirochaetaceae bacterium
TAATGGACGCAGTGCAAAACCAGTCACTGGAAAGCTTTCCTTTATCCCTGAAAGAGCAGGCTGCTGTAGGAGTTGTAGTGGCCAGCGGCGGCTATCCTGCTGCGTATAGAAAAGGGCTCCCTGTCCGAGCGATTCCTTCCGCCACAGATACCGAAACCCTCATTTTTCATGCATCCACCGGCCGCGACCGGGACGGTCAGGTCATTACCGGCGGTGGAAGATGCTTCACTGCGGTAGGAGTGGATCGCGACATTCTCTCTGCTTCCCGGAAGGCCTATCAGGCCGCCGGGCAAATACATTTTGAGGGCGCCTGGTATCGCAGTGACATTGGTAAAAAATACTTTCTGGAATAGGTTGTCATGAAAGATATTCTATTTATTATCGGATCCGAATCTGACAGACAGGCAGTACAGCCCGGTATAGAGCTCATGGAAAGCAGAGACCTGAGCTTTGAGCTTTTCGTTTTCTCAGCTCACAGAAACCTGACTGAACTGCTTTCCTTTCTGGAATCGGAGGCAGGAAAATATCGTGTTATTCTTGCTGCGGCAGGTTTATCTGCAGCGCTCCCGGGAATTATCGCCGCCCAAGTCGAAGCCCCTGTGCTTGGAATTCCCCTTGTTGCAGGACCGCTTGGAGGTATCGATGCATTACTCTCCATACTGCAGCTCCCCAGGGGTACACCTGCAGCTACCATGGGAATAGGTAAGCAAGGAGTGCTTAATGCTGTCTATCTGGCGGAGCGTATATTGAATTTATCGCGTCCCCGAAAGAATCAATCCGCCGAATAATAGCCCTGCTGACGCCTTGCTTCATACATAAGAATCCCTGCCGCGACAGATACATTAAAGGAGTCCACATGGCCCGACGACGGTATTCGGATAATGCCGTCACAGCTTTCCTTGACAAGCCTTCGAAGGCCTTTTCCCTCACTGCCCATCACGATGCCGATATTACCGGCAAGGTCGACACTATCTGCACGCTCCCCCTCTTTATCCGCCCCATACAGCCAGTAGCCGGCCTTCTTGAGCTGCTCCATGGCACGCAGGAGATTAGTAACCGGACAAGTAGCGACCCACGCACTGGCGCCGGAAGATACTTTTGCAACCGATCCTGTCAATTTTGCCGAGTGACTCTGCGGAATAACAACCAGGTCAACCGAAAATTGATCCGCCGATCTTAGAATTGCGCCCAGATTATGCGAGTCTGTAATTTCGTCGAGGAGCAGAACGAGACGATTTGTACGGGCAGGCGTGGAGAGAAAATGCTTCAAAGGCTGATTAAGTGAAGGAAGGGCCTCTGAAGGTAAAAAAACAGCCCCTCTGTGACGGCCGGAACCGGCAAGAGCGTCCAGTTTGGAAACTGTGGTTAGAGTAACAGACAATCCTTTTTGCCGTGCGAGTTCGGCCAGATTTTCCGCTTTGCTTCCTTTTCGAACCAGCAAAAGTGTACCTTCCACCTGCCGGCTCCTGAGAAGCTCCTCTATGGCATGTATCCCAAGTATGATTCCAGACATTCAGTTTAATTCTATCTCAGGCTGTATTCAACAATCCTGTCGATCTCCCCGTCAAAATCCATATCGCGGACAATCTTTTCAATATAGACGACATCTTTCAGATAAATCCAGATATCGATTCTGTCATCAAAGTTGGAATCTATCTCCTGTCGAACGAGCTCGCCGTTTTCAAAGAAGTAAAAATCATCCATCCTGCCGTCCCAGTTATAATCAAATTCTTCATATTGGACATTTCCCTCTTTATCGAAGGCTGTTTTCTGATCCACCAGACCGTCAAAATTTCTGTCCGCTTTATATTCCAGAAGAACATCATTGTCTTTAATCAACCATTGGTCAGGCTTGCCGTCCTCGTTGTTATCACTCAACAAAATTTCAGAAGCGCACAGTAAAGCTGCCTGAAGAATAAGCATCAATAGAAAAATCGAGACTTTATTCAAAAGCTGTCTCCCTGTTTAACCGGATTGAATCAAGAAGTTTTTTCAAGTTTCCCGATAAGGAGGTTGACCTGTTGGGCAAGCTCCTTCAGCTTGTCCCCCCGACGGAGCCGGATTTTTACTCCCGGCGCCCCTTCGAGTACGCGTTTTATATCCTGCCCTATCCGATACACAGGGCCTGCGATTCTATGGGTATAAATAATGCCGATAAAAGCAATAACAATTAAAATAACGAGAATATTCAGCAACATAGGTGGGAGGATTAATTCGAGCCGGTTTAGCGGTGGTTGCGCTTCAGACCGGGTAACCGTATTACCTTCAGTATCTTTCACTACATTGCCGCTTTCATCCAGTACATCGACCTGCTTATGGACAATAATAAACTCATTGAATATATTGTCGCCCACCATGTAGCGTATCCAGTAGTACAGAGCAGTGCCGGCGGAAAATATAAAAAGAGAAATAAAAACAAGCACCATAAAAGTACCCACCAATCGAAATTGAAATTGTTTATCGACCAAATATTTTTTCCTTCTATATTCATTCTCTGACATGACTTATTGCCCTCTCTCTGTTTTCTATATCATCGACTTCGGGGGTTAATTTAAAAAGAACGATTTATTGTTTTTTCGTCAAGTTTTCTCTCCAATCTCCCTTTTCTTTTTTGCAAAGCTTCAATAGTGTCTCGTTGAAGAGGGAATTCTCGTTCCGCTATCCTAACCCATGTCAAAGCCGTGTAAACATTTCTCTCCCTGTGTTCATAATACTTGGCCAGTTCGATCATTGCATGAACACTTTTTCTCTCAGCCATCGACTTCCATACATCTACCGCTTCCCCCCACTCCTCAAGCCTCTTATAATGCAGTCCCAGGAGCTTTCCGGCCAGAATATCCCCCACCCCTAAGGCCATCTTCAAATAACGGATGCCCCCGGGATCTTTATTTTCTATAAGGTATCGTCCGAGTCCCGCCAGGTCCACCCTTTCCGGCAGCTCCTCGTACGCCAACATTTTATTAATCATGTAGAAGAGCTGGATCAGCGATTCGGTATCCTGATGGTTGTGTTTGAAAACCAGGGGGAGCGATCCTGCTTCTCCTGTCCTGAGATATTGGAAGTAAATTTCCGGAACCTGCTCCCCGCCTATATCCCCTACCCTTTCTATACCCAGAACTTCTCTTTCCACGCAGTCAAGAGAGCAGGACCCTATGCTCCTCTTCCAGAACCTCCTCGAGAGATGAAGCAAGTCGAGGTGCAGCGGCATCTCCAGGTCCATACCGTGCATTGAGAAGCGGGATTTGAGCATGTGATAATCGAAACTCTTCCCGTTGAATGACACATAGATTCTTTCAGGTATTAGTATGTCCGCGAGATAGGTCAGAAAATCACCTTCTCCAGGAAAATCCGACAGAAAAACCTGCTCCAGCTCGAGATACCGGCCATTTATCCTGGCCATTCCGATTAAAAATGCGATGCTTCCAGCACCGGTGGACAGCCCGGTGGTTTCCGTATCGAAAAACAGCAGGTCTGCCGCTGAAGAGTTTTCGATCAATTTTTCGAT
>CBDUZM010000421.1:0-3499 GCA_965371685.1 uncultured Spirochaetaceae bacterium
TCATCCCTGCGTTTCAAAGCGCCCATGCCGACGATCCGGCCTTCGTATTCCGCTACAATGAACTCGCCTCCGTTCTTCAGATAGATCTCCTCAATGTGGTGAAGATCGTCATCCCATGGTCCGTTGCCGCCATGGGCTTCTGCTGTATTGAGCGCAAGGTTATGGAGCGACCAAACGGCGTCGTGATCGGTGTTTGTGTATCTGCGGAAGAAAATTCGGCTCAACAGCGGTTTGGCGCCTGAGTTGGTGTTCTCTATCGAATCGATCAGTGCCCTGGAGTTCTTGTAAAAGATATCCTCCAGATCGGATTCGCTCAACCCGGTGCGCTCCGCCGCCCGTTTGAAGGCCAGAAGCTCCTCGTACATGAAAAAAGTAAGTTTGTCCGCCTCCGGACCTTCCACTTCCCGCATATTTCTGTCGCCGGATACATCGCCGTAGAGCCCTTTGGGTACCAGGTTGATGTAGATCCCGTTCTCGCAGATCCTCCTCATCCGCATCCTGAGTATGGGCATGTCACTGCCGAACAGGATTCGCTTCGGTCCTACAGCCCGTATAAGCTGTTCGAATATCCAGTCGTTGGTGTTGGCTGAAAAGTCAAAGAACATCTTCTCCGTTCTTTTTAACACATCAAAGGCGTTGCCTGAGTCCTCCCTGCAATACGCCCGGCCGACATGGGCAATGATCAACCGCACCCCGGGGTACCTCTTTTCAATCTCCGTCATTTGGGCAAGGTTCACAGGATCTCCCAGCCGTCCGTCTCGTGGAATGTGCAGCATAACAATCCAGCGGTGACTGTCCATCACCTCCAGCTGGTGGGGCGGCAGGAAGTCGAAGATGCGGATCTCCCGTCTGGGAATATAGGCCGGCGCCAGGTTTAAATAGACTTTGATGCCGAGAAAGCCTCCCTCGATAACCCGCCGTTCCACCTCAGGCCCGCTCCAATCCGGCACGGCGAAGAGCAGCGCCGGAAGGTCGTACTTCCCGGCCGACTCAGCGGCGTAGCGGTTCAACCCGTCGGCGGACTCGACATTGATCAGACTGGGGAAGATCATAGGGGTAACTTCCTTTCCCGGGAACATGAGCCGGTAGCTCTCCAGGTGATCCTCTATCCTGTTTTCCCTTGCCACCATAGCGGGCCAGCTGACCACTCTTGAATTATCAATGTTCTTCTTAAGACGTTCCAGCCAGATGTGGCTGTGGATATCGATAAGTTTTTCCGGCAGGAAGATCTTTATTTTTTCCTCGTAGATCTCCCTGTCAATTTTTTTTACCTCAAATAATTGACTCATTATTTCTTCACTCCCCGGTCGGCGTCGCTTGGAATTGAATAAACTCCTTATGAGCTTCTATCAGCCTGTTTCCCATTTCCCTCACTTTATCGCCGGTGAGATGGGAACAGAGGGGATCGAGGCGCAGGGCCTGCAGGGCTTTCTCCCGGCTGTTTTCGAAACACGCTTCAAGAGCAGTCTCTACCGTATGTACGTGCGGCTCAGTAAAACCGAGAACCGGCTGCGGCAGCTCGCCGAAGGCAATCGGGGAAAAACCGTTTTTGTCCACCCGCACTGCTGTTTCTACCACTGTCCCGGCAGGAAGGTTTGATACCTGCCCTATATTGGGAACATTACCCACATCTATAAAGCTCCTCCCTGTTATATGGGCGGAGATAATGTCGGACGCTGTTTCTCTGCTCTTTTCAAGAAAAGAGTGGGGGATATCCCCTCGTATGAATTCCCTCAGCTGTTTATCGCTCTCCCGATAATTTTTAATTCTGTCTTCAATACTCGTCCTCTTGAGTTTCAGTTCTTTCATCGTCGCCGGATCGGTGATGTAGCATGGAAAGAACTCGCAGGTATGCCGGTCCCCCAGGTAAGGCATGAGTCCCGTTTCTCTGAATAAGGCGGAGGCCAGCTCGTATGTAGTCTCTTTTTTTTTATTTCCTTTATAGGTGGATTCCAGGAGAGAGGTAAATCCTTTTTGGATGACCTTTTCCTTCAGATCCTGAAGAACATCCGTATTCTTTACCCGAATCTTATTCGACCAAATAAAGTGGTTAATTCCCCCGTAGTTGATCGAAATTTCGCTTTCATCGGAGAGCTTATAATAATCCTTGATAAAGGTAAGGTTTGCAAACAACCCGTGGCAGAGTCCGACGACAGGACTTTCACAGATCTTCACCAATATCTTCGTCAGCCCGGCCATGGGATTTGAATAATTAAGCACCATAGCACCCCTGGCATACCTGTTGATATCCCGGGCAATTGATACAAACGCTTCGAAGTTGCGGAGCAGCCGAGCCCACCCGCCGGGACCCGAGGTGTCTCCCACAGTATGATAGATACCGTATTCTTCCGGGATCGCCAGGTCGTGAGCCATTGCTTTAAGACCGCCGGTGGAAATGGTTATTATAAAGTAATCGGCATCCCGGAAGGCTTGCTCGCGATCGTCGGTGGAAGTGATTCTGCTCTCTGTCTTGAGTATACCGTTGAGCTTGTTTAGAAAAGATGCTACGAGATCGCTCGCGTCTTTATCGATGTCGTAGAGTACTATCTCTGAGCCGTAGATGGGGTCGGAAAGAAGCATATCTTTGACGATCTTCGAGGTCCATGTTCTGCTTCCGCCGCCGATGATGACGATCTTTTTTCTTTTCATATTCCTCCATAATAATTTAAACCCGCCTCATGCAGGATCAAGAAAGAGGCCCCTGTATTATCATTGGTTTACCGGACCTGCGTCCTTTCTCGAACTATCTTCCTCCATTTTGCTTATCTTTTCAACTTGGGGTTTTAAGACGCTTCGATGTATTCTCCTGTTTATTGACGTCGGTACCCAGATCAGGGTGATGACGGCAGAGATCACATTGCCGGTGATTAAACCGAGATAGACTCCATAAATCCCCATATGGAAAACATATACGTAAAGCAAGACGGCGGGTACTGCGATAACCAGAAGTCTGAGAAGGGTGATAATCAACGCGGGGATGGGATTGCCGGTCCCCTGAAAGGTTGACCTGCCCAGTATTCCAACAACAGCAAAGACAAAGGTAAACTCCATTATCCGCGTCTGCAAAACGGCATAGCGAACAACATTACTGATTTTACTGAATAAAGGGTAGATAGTTGGCGCTATTGCAACCATTACAGCCGCCAGCGAGAGGACGACCGCCGCAGTAGAGGTAATCCCGATGTACCATATCTTTCTTACTCTATCGTAGTTTCCCCTGCCCCACTTCTGACCCATCATAGTAAGAAGAGCGGCGCCCATAGCGAACGTCGGGATGAGAACAACCTGATCGAATCGTCCTACGAGAGCGAAAGCAGTCAGGGCGAGTTGATCAATATTCACGACCACACGGTTGAAGATGAGAAAGCTCATCGACATGGTGGCCATGCTGACGGTCTGGGGAAACCCAATGGCAGCGATTTCCCTCATGGTGGGCAGTGTAATGTTTCGTATCTTCCACTCGATTTTTACCAGTGTTTTTTTTCGAAGAAATACACGG
>CBDUZM010000422.1:0-3495 GCA_965371685.1 uncultured Spirochaetaceae bacterium
GTCAGCCTAAACCACTTTAAGCTTCTGTGCTTGCTCCCGCTGGAGCCTTCTCAGTTTCCTTCTTCAAAGAATGTGGGTGATGGATCAAAGGCAAGGCACGCAGAGATTTTTACCCTACGGTTGCAAGAAAAATTTCCCTGCGTGCTTTTTCACCCGTACCATGTGATAGAAGTGCGATAGATCAATCCGGCAAATTGCTCGTTATAGTTTGGTAAGCCGTATGGCGCCGCTCGTGGTGCCGATGTTAACGGGAATCCGGCCCTCCCCAATGGTTCCCACAAGAGTGTTTCTCTTAGAAGTGGTTACAATGACCGGAAATTCGGATTTGATCGATCCGCTTACAGAATGAAGGTCAACGGAAGCATCAAACTCTTTAAAGATATCCAGGGTGACAGATCCGGACACAGCGCCTATATCAACCGATCCCCCATCATCAATAGCCAGGATCTTTCCACTGATCCGCCCCGATGTGCTGTTTGCTTTGATCTTCTTACCTGAGAAGATAAAATCGATAGAACCGCTTATGGTGCGAAGATCCAGGTCTGCGCTATTATCCGTAGTGATGCTGCCTGAAATGGTGGACAGATCCTGATCCACATCAGGATTCATTCCGCTGAGATTAATACTGCCGCTGATGGAATTAGCGGAAATGCTGCGGATATTATCGGGCACAGAGATCTGGAAGGAGACCGAGCCCCTCGAGTTCCGGAGCTTACGTACCGTTTTCACGTACAAACGAGTGCCGCTTACATCCATTCTGACTTCCAGATTATCGAGATGTTCCTGGGTTGGCGCCGATTTTATATACTTGACCGCCACATGGCTCTGATCCCATCCTGTAATGCTGACGGAACCCGATATGTTTTCTACCAGCAATACGTTGAGACTACCTTCAAAGCGTTCTTCCTTTTCCTCAGTCAGCCTGTTCCAGCTGAACTCGCTGCTATCGTAGCTGTCCCCTTCGTAAAAAGGTTTTATGAAGACCAGATGTATCAGTGCATAGACAACAAGAGCGAGGACAACAAGAGCCGAGGCGTATCCTGCTAAATTTAAAGCATTCTTCCTCATGGTCGTTACTCCTCGTCCAGTTTTTCCATCTCTTTCCTGACCATTCGCTGCTCCAGCGAGCCTCCTGCGAAAAGAAAGGCGGAGAGGAAATGAGACAGAACACCGATGCCCCATCCAAGGGCCACCCAAAGCCACCACTGGTATCCATCCCAGGTCGTGTTATTGATCACCGCGAGCACTGCTATTACAAACACGTAAATGATAAAATGCCGGATGAAGGATATTTTATTCCTCACGACTTTTCTGGCCTGATCCTGTTTTTCTTCCGAACTTTGCATACTATACCCCCTGAATAATATTAGTTAAATAAATATAACAATTTTTTTCCCGCCTGGTGTTACCTTCGATGAAATATTTTCTCGTAGCTCTCGGAACAGCGTTTCAACCCCGGCGTTTTAGTTCCTCTGCGGCGAGCCAGCTTTGGTTGTTTGATTAGGATCGGGGTCCTGACGCGACAGACCGGATACTTCTTTCATTGGATAGCGGGATAAAACGGCAAGACCCACAAGGGCAAGAACAGCCGAGGCTGCCACGGCAAGGCGTACGCCCAGAGGATTAGCGATATCCTTTCCAAAAACTGAATAGAAGAAGGTGAGAACGGCGGCTGAAAGTCCGAGATTCAGCTTCATGAAGAAACCGTGAACGCCGAAGTACATTGCCTCTCTTCTCTCTCCGGTTTTATGAAAATCATAGTCACAGAGCTCCGCGATGAAAACGTTGGGTATGACCAGCAAGACAGCCGTGGGAAAACCAAACAAACCGAAAATAACAAGTCCCCAGATCTTTGGATTCACCGGCAGAAGCCCGGTAATCGAAATTAGCACGGAAAGCACGGCAAAGGCCGCCAATCCCATCATCATGACGACCTTTTTCCCTATCTTTCTTGAAAGGTACCAGATAAGCACGAAGCAGACTCCGGCAACGACAAAGAGAACGGTGAAGTTGAGGCTGGCAAATCCTTCGTCAACTCCCATCAATCTTTCGCCAATGGGCAGAGCGGAAGAGCGAAGGGTATTGAAAACATACCAGAAACACATGTTGGCTATAAGGAAAATGATAAACGGCTTGTTCCTGATGGTCATCCGAAAGGACTTCATTAGAGGCACTGTACTGGGCTTCGCATCAGAGAACCGCTTCTCATTCACGGCAAAAACAGCCGTGTAGAGGAACACGACCCCCAGAATTCCCAGGATTAAAGCCATATTCCTATAAGCGGATGCCGGGTTTTCTGGATTCTCAAAAATTCCCAATAAAACAGGTCCTCCGATCATAACCAGGGCGCCGCCAAACAGGGCAAAGTACCCCTGAACCGTGGTTATGCCGACACGTTCCTTCTCTGTGTGACCCAATTCCGGGATAAGCGCTATATAAGGTGCTACATACCAGGTGTAGAATAAGAAAAAAGCGCTGAAACAAACGCCCAAATAGAGGACGTTTATCCACGAAGTGTGGGGAACAGGCGGGAAATAAATCAGCACAGTGCTGACAGCGAGAGGTAAGCCTCCGAAAATCAGGAACGCCCTTCTCCGCCCCAGGGGTGATCGTGACCGATCCGACAAGGAAGCAATGAGAGGGTCAGCTACCGCGTCTACAACACGTCCGAGGATCATGAGAAGACCCAAAACGGTAAACAGGCCAAGAAAAACCTTATCGGAGATAAATTGGGTCATCCCCTGATCAATCTTCTCCTGAGAGGGGAGGAGGAACTGAACGTAGAAGGTCAAGAGGAGAGAATCGAAAAGAGCATGCCCTGCGGCAGACAGGTTATAAAAAAATAATCTTTTACCTTTGAATTGCTCCATGGCGGACCCCCCGCTTAAATATTAATACAATAATCCCTTTGCTGAAATATTTCAAGGTTGGAAAAATGAGAAATGACGGATTATTACACGGTGCCTGCAGAGGGTATTAGTTTTTTTAAATAACAGGTGCTCAGGTTGTAGATACTCTCCGTTTCGATATAGTCATTCAATTGGAAATCCCCCTGCGTGGAAAGGGTCATTTCCTGTGTGGCCGTTTCGTAGTCCGGATGCTCGAGGGTAACGGTGATATTGAATTCCTTCTGTTCCTCTTTATACCTGCGTGGCTCTGGCCAAAAGCTGTAAAAACCTTTTGAACCTTCGTTTGTAAAATAAGGATTCTGCCAGCTGTCTTCAGCTGGATGAGCCTTCTCGCCGTTTATATAAAAGGTTGCCCGAACCTCGTAAACCGGTTTTTTAGAGACTTCGTCGACGGCCTTTCCTATGAAATGGGGGAAGTTGTGCCAGTATCCGATGGTCTCTACTTCGGCGGTTGCCCGGGTCTTTGCAAAAGTCTTCTTTTTCAAAAGCCCTGTTTTTCTGCGGCTCTTTACAACGTTGATACCGCGATTGACCAGAAGAACCAGCTCCACCAGCTCGATGAGATTTTCCGCGGTTTCGCCATTCG
>CBDUZM010000423.1:0-3494 GCA_965371685.1 uncultured Spirochaetaceae bacterium
GACTGGGTTCTCTTTTTTACGAGCCCCCTGGCAATGGCGTTGGGCCGGTAGTTGAGTTTCTCAGCCGCTTGCAGCACTTTCTCCCTGGTCTCTTTTTTAACACCATACTTGTTGTTCAAAGCCCGGGAGACGGTGGCATACGAGATATTTACTTCACGGGCAATGTCTTTGATCGTGGTATCAGTCACCAGCAAGATTATAGTAAACGTTTGCAATTTTTACAAGCTATAAAGGGCTTAATTGATACCTGTAAAATGAAATCGCACCCTGTTACAAATACAAGAATCACCCCTGTAAAAGGGGAATGAGGTAAGCCATTGAAGTTTTTAAATCGGTCTCGAACGTGCCCTTAAGGTCTCCCTCTATGGCGATCCCCCCGGAATAATCCTTCTCGTCCAGATACTGAAAAAGGGAAGGAAAATCGATCCCGCCTAAGCCGGGGAAGAGGCGGTTATTATCAGAGATATGAAGGCTGTTGTAGTAATCCCGGTGCTCTTCCAGGGCATCCAGCACGCTGACCTCTTCGATGTTCATATGGAAGGTGTCCGGGAGTATGCGAAGGAAAGGATTGCGGAAGCCGCTGATCAATTCCACCGTATCCTCAAGGCTGTTGGCTACAGAAGACTCGTACCTGTTGGTTGCTTCGATAAGGAGGGGAACCGACTTCTCTCCTGCCCTTGATTCCAACTTCCCGATGGAAATTTTAAAATTGTCTCTGGCCCGGGTTATATCGGGGCTAATCCCTCCCTTGAGAAATCCGATGATAACGCCGGCCTCGAATTCGGCGGCGAAGTCGATGAAATCGAGACACCTTCGGATAGATTCGTCGCGAATATCAAGGCTTTCATGGGAGAGGGAGAGGCCGGAAGTTTTAGCGGCGGCGCCGGAAGCGAACATGGTGAGCTTTAACCCGTATTCCCGAAGAAAGGCTTTCAGGTCTGACGGGTCGATTCCCTCCGGTTCTTCGATATTGAGCTCGACACCCGAAAAGCCAAATTCCTGAAGTAAGGAGAGCCTTCCACTAAAGACCTCGTCGCTGCGATAGCTCTTTGGCAGAGTGATCTGAATCGACAAAGGGAAGAGGTAGCGTTGGTTCACTGAATACTCCGAAATATGTCCAGGCTCATATTGATAGGCTTTATATCCTATCTTGGAGCAAATAGTCAAGAAGCAAACGTGAAATCAGCGAAATGATGACCGGGAGACAGTGATAAGGTTTTATATTGATAAATGTTAAGAGTCAATAGCTCCTTGAAATGGTTGTGGAAGGTCGACGTTGGATGGTCAACCTTTATCGGCATTCTACTCCAACGGGATGACGGGAAGGATGAGATGTGACGGATAGGCTGGACCGTGGAAGATGGTTTGAGTTGCCTTCATTACAACGGCACTGGTACCAATCGGTTCTCTTGTATTGAGATTTCGATCATATTTGGGGAAATCAGAGCTGCTCACATATAAACCTATGCCGTGCCCTTTTCCAAACACATAACTGGTCGCCGAAAGGCTTATCTCGAATCGATAGACTTGATCTTCCACAAGGAATGTTGGCCGCTGGAGTGAATCCCGAAACCTGGCGCGAACAAGATCGGAGGTGATATAAAGGAGCTTACCGTTGGGCTGCTTATCGACGAGTTTGGCTACAAAATCCGTATTAGGTGCAGTCGAAGATGCATAGAGTACTATTCTCACCGGTCCGGTTACTTCCATATCATCGGAAAGAGACTCGCTCATGTAAACAAGGACATCGTCCCTCTCGCCCAATTCCCGCTGATCAGCCGGCCCCACCGGGAGGTTGTCGTATATGTTGGCGCCGCCAACCGTGGGCACGGGATGTTCCGGATCATAGACGTAGAGGTCGTGTCCATCTTCATCCGGCATTGAGACATGAAGGGAACCATCACCGTCGTGACAATCAGCTTGACCGTGGCTGTGTAGATAGAATCTCCGATACTCAGTCCTTGCGAGAGGCCATTCGGTTTCTGTCCTCCACTGATTCCGTCCCATGACGAAGAGTCTTATCGGGCCTTCGGCGGCGATCCCGTTATCTTCGTCCTTCAGCCAGTAGTTGTACCAACGAAAGTAAGTGGGGATCAGTTTCATGAAATCGGCTTTCCCGCCGAATTTCACATCTTGAAAATCACTGACTCCCCCATGGATCCACGGACCGATAACGATCTGACTCTCGCTCGCATTCCCGATGCCTTCTGTTCGCATCCTGTTATAATCCTCGAACATAGGTTCGAGAAATGGATCAAACCATCCGGCTACGAGAAGTGCAGGTGTCTCCATCTCCTTCACTCGGTCATGGACGCTCATTTGCTTCCAGAATGCGTCAGGCACGGGATGTTCGATCCACGAATTGTATACCGGGTTGTCCTGTTCGATAACATCATCCGCTTCTGATAAAGGAAGTGACCAGAGAGCCTGCTCCCAGTTGGAATCGAGGAAATTCCGGAGTTCTGGAAGCCGGTTCTCATAATGCCAGAACAGGTTCATATTGTGATAGAATGCGCCACCGTTCAGCCAGACGCGGTATGAATCCTGCGATGTAAAAATCGGCACCATGGCAAGGAGATGCTCGGTCTCATAAGGTGCTGCGAGATCCAGCGAATCGTATCTGCCCCGTCGGAAGAATCATCAAGGAGAGGGCGAAAACGTCCTTCCGAACCGTGACGACCCCGGGTATCCTGAACGACAACAGCATAGCCGTGGGATGCAAAAAGTCCTCCGAGAAGATCGTGCTTGTGTTCTTGGTTTCGCTTGCCGTATGGTGTTCTTACGAGAATAACCGGATAGCACCCCGAGGTCGTAGGGAAATAGATATCAGCGGAAAGTTTCACACCGTCCCGCATGGGGATTTGGACATCTTCTTCGATCCGCACTCCTGATGTTGGGCGCGTAATTCCAGCGAATTTCGAAACCAATGTCCATTTGAGATGGCTGCATGATGTAAAGAAAAGAAGAAAGGCTGCGGAAAAGACAACAAACAAATATCGGAAATCAGCTTTCATGGGCAACCGACTTAATAGATATTTTATAACACGATCTGACGCCAATAGTCAACGGGCGGGGCGCATCAGTTACAATATAATTGAAGATTTGGTATGATATACTGCTCAGGAGGAAAATATGGATAAACGCTTGAATATTATTTTCAGCCGCAGAAGCATTCGGCGGTACCGGGACAAAGCTGTGGATGAAACAGACATCCATAGTCTGCTGGAGGCGGCTATGGCGGCGCCCTCCGCTATTAACAGAAAGCCGTGGCATTTTATCACGATCACCGATAAACAGCTTCTGAAGGAGCTGGCCGACACACAGCCGTACGGTAAAATGCTTGCCGATGCGGCATTAGGCATAGTTGTCTGTGGAAATCCCGATATGTCCGACTGGTGGGTCCAGGACTGCACAGCGGCAACCGAAAACATTCTTGTTGCCGCCGCCGGATTGGATCTTGGGGCCGTCTGGCTCGGGGTATACGGCAGATCCGA
>CBDUZM010000424.1:0-3491 GCA_965371685.1 uncultured Spirochaetaceae bacterium
GCTTCCATTCATTAAGGTCTTTCGAAACCCAAACAAAAGTATGGTCGCTGAATGTGTTTGCGGCTTCCTGCCATAATTTACGATAAGCCTCATGATGATTTATCAGAAACAATCTTTGCATATTCAACGAAACAAAGTGGTCATGGACACTGTTGTAGGTTCCAGTACGCGGTGTCGACCAAAGCAATTCCATATCATCCCGCTTTCTGTAGTTCTCGGCGTAGATGTCTTCCCAATCCGTCCAGCTCTTTCCGTTGTCCTCGGAATATCGAACATACAACTCATTTGCAAAATCCGATTCGCTTGTTACACTGCGCCTCTCCATTCTCGACAGGCCGTTGCCCATATAGGATTGGCTCCGTCCAACACTTTTCGACGGTCCGGGCGCCTTTTCATAGAGCTCTCTAATGATTTTCGGATTTCCTGACATATCTGTGTCTCCTTCTTCGGAAGCACCCCCTTACTTCCTCTTTATCCTCCGGCGAAGCTCCCGCTCCAACTGAATCAGACCCCCTCCCTGCTCCAGTATTCGAATTACCGGGGCAAGGAGTTCTACCGGCTCTACCTGATTTACACTTGCTTTGACGAATAATGAGGCTACCGAAAAATATCCGGTCGGCGAGAAACGGCTCGAGAGAAAGGCTTTACCCAGGTTATAAAGTTGATCTTCCGAAAGAGGTCCGGCAGCCGATATTAATAGCAGACTGCGGCCCGCTGCCAACACCCCTTCTATGCCTTTATCTTGTGACATGGAAAAAGTTAAAAGCCCGGAAACGAATTCCCCGCTGACGCCGTTTAAAAGAAGGAGGCTTATCTCTCGAAGCGCATCCTGGTAAGCTCCCTTCGAAGAAAACTGAATTCCTTCATTTTGAAGAATTGTTCTGGCCAGAACGAGTCGGTCCAATTCCTCATTTAGGGCATTCACCAGCAGATCTTCCGGGACCTTCTTTGCTGCCCCCTCCCGCATCCTGTCCATCAGTATCTCAGTCGGAAGACCTTCTTCCACGGTCGATTCAATTACCCGGTTAAGATTTTCTTCCGCGTTCTGGTATGCTTTTCCCTGTGGATTTTTTTGCAGCCATGATGACAGTTCATTTTTCGGATCTTTATTATCCCCGAAGCTGGAATAGGAAATACATCCAATCAGGAGGCAGAGCAAACACATAAAAACTTTCTTCTTCATGGTATACTTTTAAAGGGCCATTATAGAGCTTTCGCCGCCAAAACCGTCATTAACCTGGATCAACGAATTAGGATCTGTTATCCATGTCTCTTCATCGATGAGAAAATTATACTTATACGAAACACCTTTATTCAGTTTGATCTCTATCTCCCATACACCGTCTCCGTCAATATCCTTGAGCATAAATCTGGACGTGTCCCAGTCGGTAAAATCTCCCACCAGAGAGACACTTCGAGCGCCGGGCACAGACAGCACGAATCGAACGGCAACCATGTCTCTGCGGGGTATCCATACCGTCGTGTAAAGAAGAACACCCAGCAAGAGAGTAAAGACGACCGCCGCGAAGGCCAGGCCCGTTCGTCTGAGATCGGTTAGGGAGTGAATTTTTCGCCCCTCTATCTTTTCCATAACTCGATCCGCTGTTTTGAAAAGAGGAATTTCCTCATGCAGATCGAGGACGAAGGACGGATCGTTGTCTCTCTTAAGCAGCGGGATAAAGGAAGTGTATTTCGCGGCGCAGCTTTTACAGTTGGTAATGTGCATCTGAAATTCGCGTATTTCAGAATGTGAAACGGAATTCCCATCCTGCCAGCGGTCAATCAAATCTCTGATATGCTTACATTTCATAACACTTCCACTTCATTATACTATGTATTAGGCACAACGGTTGCATCTTTTTCCAGTACGGTTCTCAGCCTTTTCCTGGCTCTGTACAACCGGGATTTCACGTTCTCAGCACTCAGGTTGAGAGTTTCAGATACTTCCCCCACGCTCAGGCTATTCAGGTAATACAGTGTCACTACCGTTCTAAGCTTATGCGGAAGGGCTGAAACAGCCTCTTGAATAGTGTCCCGGATTTTCTTTTCGTTGAATACCTCCTCGGGACCATTTTCTTCGGCCCGTGGTGTTCCGGCTGCTTTCCTCTCTATTTCTCCGTACCGATATTTTTTTCTCGACGTCGTTCGCAGGTAATTTAATGCTATAGAGATAAGCCATGGCTTGAAACGCCTGCACAACTTAAAAGATCCCAACGCCCTGAAGGCTCGTAGAAAGATCTCCTGAACAGCATCCTCTGCATCTTCAGGATTGCCCAGATAGGATAGGGAAAGTCGATAGATGTAGCTGTAGTGCCTCTCCATCAAACCCCTGTACGAATCTGTCTCTCCACGCAGCACATGGCTGATATCTTTTAGATCGGATGCGTCCGAATCATCATTTTTCACCGTAAGTATAAATGTAACACAATCAGCGGTGGGAAAAAAGGCCTTCCCGAACGATGTTCGGGAAGGCCCGTATGGTTAATTACTGCAGGGTATGAGAATTTTCAGTCTTTCTCTCCCTCTGTCTCTGTCCGTGTCCTTTCCGCGTCAGGATTTGATGACTCTGACTCCTCGATCCGTTCCCTGTTTCGTTCCTGGGTCTGAAGCTCCTCAGGTTCTTTGTCCTCATCATTCAACCGTGTCCGCATACGCTCCCACAAGGTCAGTCTTTCCGGATCTTTGATTACAGTAGTTACACCTTCCTCAGTGACGGAAACAACGACTATCTTATCAGGCGAAACATCGCTTTTTCCCACCAGGACCCCGCCAACTGTCAGATCCTGACCTTCGACTAAACCCATAGCGGCAAGCTCATCCTGTGGTATGTTCAGCTTATACTCGACCCCGTCGCTTTCAAGAACAGCAGTAATGTATCCCTCATCATCTATGGTCAGAGATACTGTACCGCTTATTTCTTCAGTCTCGGCTTCAGCCCTTCCTCCTGCATGCAGCGTGACTAACGCAGTCAATAGCAATAAAACAATTAGTATGGATCTTTTCATGTCCACCTCCTGGTTGATTTTCACTACCATATACACCGGAAAAGACACTTTGGTTGTACTCCCCGGCACTTTTTTTTCATTAGACCTGTTTTGAAAGATAGAAGAACCGTTGTCTTGACTATAGGAAACGAGGAATATATATTTCATAGCAAATAATCAAGGGGTATCTATAATGGAAAAACAATTCCGTGCCGTTCAGTTTGGCTGTGGTCCTATCGGCTGCAGCGTCGCAAGGCTGGCTCTCGAGCGCTCCAATATTGAGCTGGTCGGCGCAGTAGACATAGCTGCCGATAAAGTCGGGAAGGATTTCGGACTTGTGGCGGGATTGGAGAAAAACCTTGGAGTAATCATATCGGATAATACCGGATCAATTATGAAAACCTTAAAACCGGATATCGCACTCCATACGACCGGATCCGGACTAAAAGATATTTTCCCTCAACTTGAAGAAATTATCAAAGCCGGTGTAAATATAGTATCAACCTG
>CBDUZM010000425.1:0-3478 GCA_965371685.1 uncultured Spirochaetaceae bacterium
CCACGGGGTGCCGGTCATTTTGCTCCTCTCGCCATCTCTCGCCAAGAGATTAACACGATTCCCGTTTGATTGACAAGCAACCTGCCGCTATCTATAATCACATCCATGTTTTCACGAAAGAAACAAGAACCAGTCCCGGATTTTTCCGATGTACATGTAAAGCTGAAACCGGTTCTCGGCATACCCCCGGTATTATATGTAAGCATACTTTATGCACTTCTTATCCTCTTTGTCCTCTTCATGCTTCTCCTCTTCCCTGGAATAAAATCTTCCGGCACAAAGGTGGATTTCGCTACCCTGCCTGACAGCGTTTCAGTCTGGATCGATGGTGAGTATCGAGGGGTCACCCCCTGCAGGGTGTTTATTACCCGCGGGACCCACATCATTCAACTCCGAAAAGCGTTACACAGCACCGCAGCGTTCGAAGAGGACTTCAAAGGAAGGCTTTTCGGAAGCCTTTTCTTTCCTTTGAGGAGGGAAATCCGCCGCATCCTGCCTGTAGAGGATTTCGATGCGTATCTCGAGTGGACAGGGAAAGATTTTTCACAATGGGGAATGCTCAGCCAATTTTCCCATGACAAACAGCTGCCCGGAACCCTCTCTGAAACTGCCAGAGCCTCCGGCTCAAAAAACAGGGAAAAAATGATCGACCTGCTGGAAAGCGCCGCATACTTTGCGGACTCACCGACAGAGCTGAAGGAGCTGATCCGGGCTGTCATTTATACAGAAACAAATAACGGGATTATTACACCCCTTACCATGCAGCGGATTATGAACAGAGTCGCCGATTTCCGGCGGAAGTATGCCTCATTTCCATTATGGCTGACTGTCTCTCTTCCTGCAGGGAACAGGCTCGATGAAGGATCTATGAGCTTGGACTCCGATTCAGTCGCAGAGACCGACTGGTTCAAGAAACTTACCAAGGATTACGTGGAAAGTCTGGGAAAAACCCAACCATCGACTGGTGTAACGGGACACTCAGCCGGCGGTGTTATTAATTTTGAAGGCCTAAGATTCCTTTCTGTTCCGGGGGGATCGTTTCTGTCCGGTATGTCTCTCGAGAACGCACCGGCACGATACTTCCCCTACCCGGTCAACGTTGAAAGCTTCTCCATGGCACAAACTGAAGTTACCAATTATCATTTCAGCTTATTTTTAAAGGAAAACCCCGAATGGTCTAAGACCAACCTGAACACGCTTGTAGAAGAAGCAAAAGTAAGCGATGATTATCTCGCTTCCTGGAGTATGGAGAGTTATCCTGATAGAGAGGGTGATTACCCGGTGGTCAATGTATCCCACTTCGCCGCTTCAGCATACTGTGAGTGGCTCACGTCCAAACTTCCCCCTTCCTTGAACGGATATACGATTCGGCTTCCAGCGGAAGAGGAATGGGAGTGGGCCGTGAAAGCAGGAGACAATCAGGAGGATGCAGTTTTTCTGAGAACCGGAAAAATACAGCCTGCCGGAGGTTCGCGCGGCAATTCTTTGGGAATCAAGGATCTCTTCGGGAATGTATGGGAATGGTGCGGTGATTGGTATCTTCCAATGAAAAACCTGCTTCGCCCCGATCCATCATACAGCGCACCTTCTTTTAGAGTTCACATAGGTTCTGAAAGGACAATGAAAGGCGGCTCATGGGCGAATGAAGCGGAGGAAATATATGTTTACACCAGGGGCGCCCAGCCTCCTGCCTGGTGCACTCCTTATCTCGGCTTCAGGGTCGTACTTGCCGAGGATTGACCCATGAAACCAACCGGTCCCAAAGCCCTGGC
Source organism: uncultured Spirochaetaceae bacterium (assembly GCA_965371685.1). Lineage (GTDB taxonomy): Bacteria > Spirochaetota > Spirochaetia > SZUA-6 > CAZLRN01 > CBDUZM01. The sequence goes on from CBDUZM010000425.1 coordinate 1,773, forward strand.
TGTAAACCGTAAGGCTCGACAGCTGTACAGCGTTCTCGAAACTCTTGAATGCGGTATCGGATTGAGGGGAACTGAAGTTAAATCCATGAAATCGGCGCAATTCGCTTTCAGCGACGCGTATGCACGGATCGAAAACGGTGAATTGTGGCTTTTAAACCTTACTATCTCTCCTTACGATTTCGGCAACCGTAACAACCATGAACCTGAAAGAAAGAGGAAGCTTCTCGTGCACAAGCAGGAGATAAAAAAGCTCAAGCGGCAGGTCGAAGAAAAAGGCTTGACTCTGGTGCCTTTGAAATTTTATCTTAAGAGAGGGATCGTAAAGCTCCAGCTCGGTGTATGCCGCGGCAAGAGGCTCTACGATCGCCGCCAGGAAATAAAAAAACATGATTTAAAGCGGGAAGCTGAACGGGAAGCGCGTTACAGCTTCTGACATTAGATCTTTGAAACGAGGGGGTGCAACGGTCTCGACTGGGGCTTGATGGGTTAAAAGCTGCAGGTGGAGCGCTAACTCCTTAAAAGGGCACCACTTTTTTAAGTGCCGATTTTAGCACACAAAAACTGATTGCTGCTTAGTTAGCAGTCACGGGCACCTGGAACGCTGTTCCGAGGATCCGGATCTGCCTGTCACAAACCGGGACTTACCCGCTGTATTGCCTGTCGTACAGCGGGGAAATATTCAGGCAGGATATGATGCTGTTCGGTTGGCCGGTTTCCAGTTCCGCATCGAGAAAACAATAGCCGGATAAACCTGTAGACGCCTTTGGCCTGCACTTCAGGACGCGGGTTCGACTCCCGCCACCTCCATAAAAAAGCTCAGACGGTTTTTACTGTTTGGGCTTTTTTATATGCCATGCGGGAGTCACCTCCTATGCTCACCCGAGCTATAAGTCGTCAACGTAACCGTTCGCGCTATTTGCGCTTTTCCCGGTCAGTACTGCGCTTCGCGGAGTTTCACGTAGGCATCCGTGCCCTTGAGCCTGGCGTTGTGCTGAGCGTAATCGAAAGCCGTCTTTCCATCTTTATTCTTTGCGTTGACGCGGGCGCCGGCCTCAAGAAGCATAGAGATTACATCGGGATTATTGTTGTACCTGACAGCCCGCATGAGCGTCGTCCAGCCATCCGTAGTCTTTGCGTTGACATCAATGGCGTCCATCAGGTTTTTGGTGGCCTGAATACTAACCTGAAACTTTTTCGGTTGTGCAGCAGGCATTAACCAAATGTCTTCAGTCATGGCCTCTGGATCCATCCTGGTCTCAAGGCGCGTCAGTTAGCTCTTTCTGCCTTCCGGGAACTGAACTTTCATCAAGCCTATCGAAGATTTCTTGGCGATCAGTCGATCTAGCGAATTCCCCACTCCACATCACCACCAGTCCCCGACCTTTACCAGCCATTGTTCCAAGGATGCTGGCTTCAACGTAAATCTCGGGAACCACCCATTCGGAAAGATAATCCTCATATTTCAGGGTCGCTGTAGGATAGTTGTACGAAGTCACCATACTTTCCGCGATTACGTACAGAGTGATCCTGGCGTTCCTTATAGTACTGACCGAAGAGATGTGCAGGGGGAGGATAAGCCTGCCATGTCGATACCTGATAGCTAGCGGGGGCAGGAACTCATTTTCGTAGTGCCGCTTCTCGCCTGGATTGAGCTTGACCGCGACAAAAGCCCAATTCTGATCAATATATGCATCGAGGACATCCCG
>CBDUZM010000426.1:0-3473 GCA_965371685.1 uncultured Spirochaetaceae bacterium
GTCGGGGGAACTGATTTTCGTCAACAGCGAGAAGAAGGATATGCTCGTTCTGAAGACAAGTGACCTTACGGTGGAGAATACGATCGAGCTGCCTTAATTCGGAAGCTCGAGAACATTTTTACTGAGGGAAGGCATCCGGGAACCGGCCTTCTGAATGGCTTTTTTCCCGGCAAGTGCGACCGAGGCGCCGCTTTCATAAACGTCTAAAATACGTGCTGCTGCTTCTGCCAGTTTTTTTCCGGTGGTTGAAAGAATCGTATCCCTCCTCATCTGCCTGACCTCATCGTCGATGCCAAAGAGTGTTCTACTTAACTGGATAAATCCTTTCATACCGGGATTCATTGGATGGATATCCCGGCCCACCGTACCGATAATTGCTCCTTTTACATCCTGCCCGGATGAAGAGCTGTCTGTCACCTCGGTAAGCGCCTCTTTAAACGCGTTGAAGCTTTCGAGGATATTCGGATCTCTATATGTGGAAAAGGTGAAAACACCGTTGAGACTCCGGGACACGGCGGAAGCACCGTAAGCCCCTCCCTTCATCCTTATTTTTTCCCAGAGCAGACCCGTGCTGAGAAGATGGGCCAGAATGGACTCCACGGCACTCTCGGATGTGCCTGTATTGGCAGCCGGAACCGCATGCGCCACATACCCTACCGGCGATGTGGCGACAAGAGACTCGACCATGCTCTCAGAGAGAGTTGGGACCCCCTCTCCCCCCGCAAATGCATTCATATTACCGGAAATGTAAGGCGGTAAGGAAACGATCTCGTTTTCGACCTGTGAAAGCGTGCCGCTTTCCGAAGTGGCGTTAAGAACCGGTTTCTGAGAGAGGACGACACGGCGGAGCTCTCCGAGAAATTGAGAGACGGCTTCCAGATTAGTATCCAGTTTTTCAGCCTTCTCATAAAGAAAAAGATACTGGACAACTCCCTGCCAGAGCTCCTCTGCCCTCAATGAGCGTGATATCTTGGATCCCGCTCTCAAAGCTGCAAAATGGTTTCCTCTTGCGGTCAGGGACATCCTGAAGCTATTGCGCATGGAGCGCCACATCTCCTCGAGTCTTTTCCTGTCGTTAAAATCCGCCGATTTTAAAAGAGCCCTGACAAGGTCAATTGCGGTCGATAAATTTTCTTTCAGCGTCTTTAGATGAAAGAAAAGATACCTTTTTTCTTCGCCGCCTACTGCTCGTCCGGCATCCAGCCACGATGTGAACCCTCCCGTTTTTGCCGCAAGCTCTCGCGCCATTTCATCGTACCGGCGGCCGGGTATACCGCAGCCACGGACAGCCCTGCACCAGAATGGAAGGTAGACTAACCATTTATCGTTCAAACGAGAGATATCGTAAGCCAGGTTTACATATACAATGCCATTGGTATTTATGTTATGCCGGTAAAGGACAGTCTCGTCGAAGCTCTTTAGCTTTGAGGGAATAATTTCAACTTTACGCGGCAGGTCCCCGACAGCGAGCGAGGGCACCTTAGACTGCTCTTCCATTCCGTATCCATTCTGCTGAAAATCTTTCAGACGGAACAGGATACTGCCGATCTCTTCCCTGTCCCGGGCTGTAAGTTGAGCCGCCTTATCCTGCAGGCAGCGGGTAAGTTCCGCATCCTCTCTTTCCTGTTTCCCGGCTTCCGGTTTAACCAGTAACCTTGTCCGATTGCTGTTGTCTATTAAAAAATCTCTTATCAGGGAAGGAAGATAGTTTGTGTCTTTATCGAGACGGCTTCGCAGTTCCGAGAACCATCGTTGAAACTCGAGAGTCGTCCTGGGTTCCAGGTTGTGAAGCCAGCCGCGCAGCGTCTTCCGCATGAGATACAGGCCGTAAGGTGAACCGCCGCGCCTAATTTCCCGATTGGCAAACTCCGCCTGGTGCAATGCCCCATCGATCAACTCCTGTTCCACTCCCTTTTCGGCTATCTCTTCCAGCGTCCTAAAGATGAGATTTTGTATTCTCCCTTGATTCGTCTCGTTGGCGCCGCGAAGGCCTACACTGAAAATGAGCTCGCGCAGCTCTGAATCCAGGCCCGAGGCCGGGGCAATATCTTCCCCCAACCGCGATTCAACTAAAATCTTTCGCAGGGGTGAGCCGGCATTACCTATTAGAACATCCGACAGCAGCTCCAGAGAAAGAATAAGTAAAGGATCGTCGATAGGACAGAGGCGCCAGTTTAAAAGAACTGTCGATCTATCCTTTTCTGATTCACCGTCTTTGACGGCAAAGCTCTTTATAAGACTGCGGGAACGCTTCCACGGCTTGCCCGTATTTATACACGAATCGATTTCCAGCCTGTCGAAGGTTTTTAAAAAGTTATCCTGAAGAAACGAGAGCTGGGTTTCCGTAGGAATGTCGCCGTAGAGAAATATGCGGCAGTTTGATGGATGGTAGTAATTCCTGTGATAATCCAGCAGCTCTTCATATCTTAAAGTTCGAATTTCTTCCGGCTCTCCTCCTGAGTCATACCGATAGATGGTGTCCGGGAACAGTGATCGATAAGCCCACCTGCCGGCCAGAGAATCCGGATTCGAATGGCTCCCTTTCATCTCATTATAGACTACTCCTACGACCTTGAGCTGCCCGTCATCCGCCCATTCGTAATGACGGCCTTCCTGATAGAAAACCTCTTCCTTCAGCAGAGGATCGAACACAGCATCGCCGTAGACCATCATTATGTTGAAATAATCCCTGGGTACTGTACTGGCGCCGGGATAAACTGTCTTATCGGGAAAGGTAAATGCATTGAGAAAGGTGTTCATGCTCCCCTTGAGAAGATCAACAAAAGGATCTTTTAAAGGAAAACGGTGTGAGCCGCTCAGTACGGCGTGCTCCAGAATGTGGGTAATACCTTTATTGTTCAGAGGAGGCGTTCGAAAGGTAAAGGAAAAAAGGTTCTCAGGATCATCACAGTGTATGTGAACAACCTCACATCCTGTGGCTGCATGAAGGAACTGCTTCAGATGGGCCCTGTATTCGGGTAAATCGATCTCCGATACCGGTTCAAATCCGGAAATAGCTTTCATAGATACGCTCATCCCATAATCATTATTGAGGCATGACTATCCGGAACTGGGTCCCGCCTTGTCTCTCACTCGACACCGACAGGCTTCCCTTATGAGCATCCACTATGCTTTTCACAATGGGCATACCGAGACCGGTTCCACCGCTGTCAGAAAACGAAAAAAACGGTTCGAAGATTTTTTTCTTCACGTCGCTGCTCATACCGACACCGTTATCGGAAACATTGAAGATATAGGAATTTTGCTCCTCTGTTACCTTGATGCTGAATAATCCGCCTGCGGGCATAGCCTTCCAGGAATTATCTGCCAGATTGAGAAAAACCCGCAGCATTCTCTCCACATCCATAAGTACAGGCCCCCGAAAGATGATCTCTGTCTCAATTTCGATCTGTCGTGCCGTGAACCAGTCCCAGACAGCCTCCACCACCTTCTCGATGAAATCCCCTAAATCG